>JALENH010000173.1 GCA_022767895.1 Eubacterium sp. | reverse complement strand
CTCCGAATCTGAAAGAGGAAATTTCTGGTGGGGAGTGCTGGATTTCCGGTAACTTTACGACGGAGTCGGCAGAACAGCTTGCCTCTACATTACGTATCGGTGCCCTGCCGCTGGAATTGGAGAATATCCATGATAATGTTGTAGGAGCAACTCTGGGAAGCCAGGCATTGAAGACAAGCTTGTTTGCCGGTGTGATTGGTCTGCTTCTTGTCATCATTTTCATGATTGTGATGTACCGTATTCCGGGTGTGGCTGCCAGTATCGCCTTGGTATTCTACGTAGGCGCTATGCTTCTGGCATTGAATGGACTTAATGTTACGCTGACATTGCCGGGTATTGCCGGTATCATACTGAGTATTGGTATGGCGGTGGATGCGAACTGTATTATCTTTACACGTATCCGTGAGGAACTTGCCACGGGCAAGACTGTTGCTTCGGCGATTCAGAACGGTTTTTCCAAGGCTATGTCAGCCATTATTGATGGTAACGTAACCACGTTGATTGCGGCATTGGTTCTTTACTTGAAGGGCTCCGGTACCGTGAAGGGATTTGCCATGACACTTGGTATTGGTATTGTGCTTTCCATGTTTACAGCACTTGTGATTACCAAGTTGATCATGAAAGCGTTCTGTGCACTGGGAATGACCGGTACTAAGATGTATGGTATTCAGAAAGAGCGCAAAACGATTAACTTTATTGGTAATTGGAAGAAATATGTCATTATTTCCGGTGCGGTAGTTGTAATCTGTATCGCAGGCTTGGTAATTCGTGCTGCTTCTGGCGGTCCGCTGTTCAACTACAGCCTTGACTTTGCCGGTGGTAACTCCACTTCTGTTGCCCTTCCTTCCGGTCAGACCGTGACGGAGGATGACAAGCAGAAAGCAGAAGAAGCTGCCCAGGCCGTGATTGGACAAGGTAAGAGCGTAGAAATTTCTGTAGCTGATGGCAACAAGATTGTAGTAAGAACGGAAGAATTGAATGAGGAGAAATCCCAGGAACTGAAAACCGGATTGGCAAAAGCGTTCAATGTAGATGCTAATACACAGATTGAGTCTGAATTTATTAGTGGTTCTGTCAGCAACGAAATGAAAGTAGACGCAGCGGTGGCAACATTGATTGCGACACTGTGTATGTTACTCTACATCTGGATTCGGTTCCGTAAACTGGCCACAGGTATCAGTGCTGTACTGGCACTTGTACATGATGTAATTGCCGTGCTTACCGTATATGTTGTGGCGAGTGCGTTTATTCCGGTGGGAAGTACCTTCATTGCATGTATGCTGACCATTGTCGGTTATTCCATCAATGATACCATCGTCGTATTTGACCGTATCCGTGAGAATAGAGCAAAGGCATCTTCCAGAACAAGTCTGGCAGAAATTATTAACAAGAGTATTACTGAGACATTGTCCAGATCCATTAACACATCCGTAACAACATTTATCATGGTATTTGTACTGGCTGTGTTCGGCGTAGACTCTGTTCGTCAGTTTGCGATTCCGTTGATTGTAGGTATCATTTCAGGATGTTATTCATCGGTTTGTGTGGCTTCTCCACTGTGGTATCTGCTTTCCGGAAAAGGAGAGAAACAGCAAAAAGCTGTTACTTACTCCAAAAAGAAGAAATAAATAGCGGTTTCTATACTAATTAAAGAGGGAACGATCGCTGGATTGTTCCCTCTATGCGTTTAATTTCTCAAATTGGGAAGAATAGAAAACGAAGGAGGATTTCAGACGATGGCAAAGGGAGATAAAAAGAAGAAGAAAAAAGAGGTTATCGAGCTGACGCCGGAGGAACGTTTTGTACAGCTTCAGACGTTGAAGCGAGCCACGAGATGTCTTTTAGTGGATGAGGATATATATCGTATTTATGTGCGGTTGGTGAAAGATTTTGCAGAACTTGGTGAGCTTGGAAAAGAGACACCTTTTGAAGGCTGTGAAGAGTGTGCTGCACTGAGTGAGGAATGTGCGGCGTTGGCGGAGGAATGGAAGAAAAAGCTTCCCGAGGAACGAAAAGTTGAATCCCGTACAGTTACAACTACGGTCCGTCAGCAGGAACAGAGTGGACAGCAAAAGAAAGGGAAGAGCAAGTGGGTTCTGCTTGGAATAGCCATTCTGGTTATAGCAGTTATTGTATGTTACAATGTTCCGGCCACCCGCTATCAGATAGCAGGTCTGGCCGGTAAAACCGGTTTTGATGAGATGGCACTTGATTCTTACAAAAAGCTGGGTGACTATCGTGACAGTAAGGAACAGATTGTATATCTGGAACAGAAGAATATGCAGAAGACAAAGCTGGGAAGCGTGATTGCTTTTGGTAAAGCAGATTGGATCGTGCTGGACCGGCAGGATGGGAAGGCTCTTCTTGCGAAATACATGGGAGATAATAAGCATCCGTTTCATGAGAAGAAAGAAGATATCACCTGGGAAAAATGCAGTCTCCGGACTTATCTCAACGGAGAATTTCTCGATGAGATGTTTTCCGAGGAGGAGCGTGCGGTCATTGCGGAGACGAAAGTGTCCAATCAGAACAATCCGGAGTTTGGAACGGATGGAGGAAATGATACAACAGACCGTGTCTTTCTCTTGAACGAGACGGAGTATGAGAAATACCGGAATAAGCTGAAAGATAAGTCGAAGACCATGCGTCTTCGGACACCGGGGAAGGATGCCACCGCTACAACTTATGTATCAGCACTGAAAGAAGTGGTTGCTTACGGTTTTCCGGTGGATGAAAATGGAGCCTGCATAAGGCCTATGATATGGGTGGAAACAGAATAAAGTGGCTGACTATGTTTTGCCATGATTGCATGATTAAATGTAACTGTTCCCAAACATGGAGGACAGTTACATTTTTTTGAAGGAAGGAAGAATCTATTATGAAGTGTAGAAAAGGTTGGATGGCCGTCTGTGTGCTGGCGATGGCATTTCTGTTTATGTTTACCAATAGTTTGCAGGCAGATGCGGCAAAGAAGAAGAAAAAGTCGCTTTCCAAGGCGAAGATTACATTGTCGAAAAGCAGCTATACATATAGTGGCAAGGCAAAGAAGCCAAAAGTTACGGTAAAGTTTGGCAAGAAAAAATTGAAAAATAAGAAGGATTATACAATAAAGTATTCCAATAATACAAAAGCCGGTAAGGCTAAGGTGACCATTAAAGCCAAAAAAGGAAAAAAGGCAAAATACACCGGCTCCAAGTCGAAGACCTTTAAGATAAAAAAGGCGAGTCGTAAGATTGTGCCCGGCAAGACCGCATATTCAGCGGTAGAGGGAGATGGTGCCTTTTCCATTACAGCGAAGACTTCAAAAGGCGGCGGAACGATTACCTATTCCTGTGACACCACAAATGTCATTAAGGTAACAAAGACTGGGAAGGTAACCATTGTCAAAACTTTTGATAAGACCTGTAAAACCTTGTCAAGCCAGACCAAGGATACAATTAAAAAGGTATCGGCAAAAGTGAAAATCAGTGTGCCGGCTACCTCGAATTATAATGCGGCATCCACGACGGTTACGGTTACAATCAACAAGAAGTCAGTTCGTGCTTTTAGTACTTACGATAGTGTGAAAAATTATAAATATCCGGATATAAGTCCTCTTTGTCCGGGATTCGATAATTACAAAAAGCTGACCGATTTTAAGTGGACGATTCTGGATAAATATCAGATGCCCGGATTGGCGCCGACGGCAGATGACGACTGGACCAAGGATTATATTCAGTGTAACAATCTCTGCCCGCAGGGTGTGTGCATGGCAGGGGATTATATGCTGACGACGGCATATTGTATGGATGACATTCACAACAGTTGTATCTTTGTGTACAACAACAAGACTGGTGAATTTTTAAAAACCCTCGTGTTGAAAGACCAGAAAAGCCATGTGGGCGGCATCACGTATGATGAAAAGAATAAAAATATCTGGGTCTGCCACTCGAAGAAGGATAAGACTACCGGTTTATATTCGTTGGAGAGAATTCCCTATGCAGATCTTGTCAAGTATGCTACCGGGAAAAAGGAATATACTACGTCAAGCAAGGTAGAATTGCACAAGATTCCGACGAAGCCTTCTACAATAGCATATAACAAGAAAGATGGTTATCTATGGGTGGCACAGTTTAGTGAGGGAGCAGTGCCCGGCGATGACCCGGAGGAAACGGACACAGATGAAGAAGTGGAGGATAATGACACCAGTGCCCCCAGAATGTTTGCCTATGAATATGATGCAAAGGAAAATGAATTGAAACAGGTGCGTATTGTCAGTAATCCTGCGGAAGAGGATTATCTGGGAGTGAAGACAGAAGAAGTGACGACAGAGGGGGAAGAAGGGGCCGACCCGGAAACTGTAGTACAAGTTGCCTCTGTCTATTCCACCTCCTTGGTAAAACTCTCCATCAAGGGTGAAACCACAGCAAATGAGAAATTGAAAAAGGGAGATATACTCTACAAGGTGAATGACGTGCAGATTACAAGCTGCAGTCAGTTGAAAGAATTGTTGGAAAAATGTAGTGCAGATGATGCATTGAGTCTTGAGGTACACCGTACGGTTGCGTCTGAAGAAGAGGGCGGAGAACCTACAGAGCTGACTCTGGAGGGTAAGCTTATTCTTGGAGAAAGAGGAAATGTTCTGTATCGAGGAATTCCCAATTATGTACAGGGAATCACGTTTGCCGAGGGGAAGACGATTTTCAGCTGTTCATATGGACGCAACAGTACGAAGAAACGCTTTGTTTCAGAGTTGCACGTTTATGATACGGCAAGTACCACGGATCCGTTTATGTTGGGAGATTTGGAACTGGCGATTGCTCTGCCGCCGATGGTAGAAGAGGTAGAAATGGTTGGGGACGAGGTATACATGATTTTCGAATCCGCCGCAACCACCTATCTGGAAGGTACAGACGGCAAGGGGCAAAGCACTTGCCCGATAGACAAAATCGTCTCTGTGAAACTTGGTTTGTAATAGAAAAGATTTATAAAAAAGAAAATGCAAATTGGTTCATTTTTGAGTCGATTTGCATTTTCTTCTTTTTAGTGTTGCCACAGCACTGCCAGTGTGCCTTTCTGAACACTGATGATACCTTTCCGCCCGGTAAATTCATTACTGATACCAAGGGGAAAAGAATTGGTAAGGGTAGTCCCCTCTACTTCGTATTCCAATCCCTGTATAGTGACATTGACACTGACGTCACTGAGGGAAAAGACAGAACACAGATTGCCTGCCCGGTTCTCGGGCAAATCTTTACCGAAGGTGACGACGCTGTCCGTTACCACACGCAGGGAGTAAGTGTCTCCTATCAGCGTACCCATAGCACCCTGCCTTGAGAGATAGGTCAGAACCTGGATATTGCCCAGTGTATGGTCGAGACGTCCGCCAAGTCCTCCGTAAATACGAAACTCGGTGTACCCCTTATCCAGTCCAAGCCTTGCTGCCAGCATCATGTCAGTGTCATCCTTTTTTCTTGGATAGCGGATGCAGTCAGAGGGGAGGTTGTAGGATTCAACTGAGTCGAAATCTCCCAGTACACAATCGGCCCGTAGACCTATCTCTTCCAAATAATCAAACCCGCCATCGGCGGCAATCACAAGATCTTCTTCTGTCAGCTCAATGTGGCACAGGGTGCGGTCTCCGGCTCCGAATATATAGCAGATTCCTGTGTTCATCGCATCTGTCCTCTCTCGATGACCATAGCGGCATCGGACAGATAGGAACAATCCAATTCTTCTACCGTACCATTGTCACAGGCAGCAGCCAGTGCCGGGTTGATTGGCATCTGTGCCAGAACAGGTACGTGGTACTGAGCCGCCACGTCTGCGATATGGCTTTCTCCGAATACCGGAATTTTCTTTCCGCAGTCAGGACACTCTGCATAACTCATATTTTCCACAAGACCAAGAACCGGGATGTTCATCAGTTCGGCCATTTTCATTGCTTTCCCCACAATCATGGAAACGAGATCCTGAGGACTTGTCACAACGACAATGCCATCCACAGGGATGCTCTGGAATACAGTTAGAGCCACATCACCGGTTCCGGGGGGCATATCCACAAAGAGGTAATCTACATTATCCCATAGGGTATCGGTCCAGAACTGTTTGACTGTACCACCAATGACAGGTCCACGCCATACAACGGGATCGGTTTCGTCTTCTAAAAGCAGGTTGATGGACATGACATCAATCCCATATTTTTTTGTCTGTACCGGAAAGATGGTCGTCTCGTTGCCTCGTGCTTTTTCGGTCACGCCAAACGCTTTGGGGATGGAGGGACCGGTAATATCGGCATCCAGAATACCGCAATGGTAGCCACGTCTGGCAAATTCTACCGCCAGAAGGTCGGTAACCATGGATTTGCCGACACCGCCTTTGCCGCTGACAATACCGATTACTTTACCAATTTTGCTGTTGGGATGCGGTGCCTCCAAAAAGCTTTGGGGATCTCTTGACGCACAGTTGCTGCTGCAACTGGAACAGTCATGGGTACATTCTTCACTCATAGTAATAGTCTCCTTTGGGTATATTTTCTAAGAACACTCTAGTACGAAAGACACGGTTTTGTCAAGATGATTTATTGCAAAAGAACACCTGATATGATATCATCGGAGTATAAGTCAAGGAAAGGAAGTAAATCAATGTATACCGTATCACTGGAAAAATTTGTTGAGAAAATGAACGTGAAAAATCTGACTCCGGACGTGGATGTGTCGTCGATTGAAATCACCCAGGCGGATATCAACCGACCGGCGTTGCAGCTGGCTGGATTTTTTGATTATTTTGATCATCACCGGATACAGATTATCGGCCAGGTGGAGCACACGTATATGGAAAAACAGGGTATTGAAAAGAGTACCGAGATGATGGGAAAGATTCTTTCCTACAAAGTACCGGGGATTGTATTTTGCCGTGATTTACCTGTACCGGATGAGTTTCTGGCACTGGCCAAAGAATATCAGGTTCCGATTTTACAATCCAAGGCAGATACGTCGGGATTTTCTTCGGAGGTGACCCGTTGGCTGAAAGTAGAACTGGCACCCCGCATCAGTATTCACGGTGTGCTGGTAGATATTTACGGTGAGGGAGTTCTAATCACCGGTGAAAGCGGTATTGGTAAAAGCGAAGTGGCACTGGAACTAATCCACAGAGGTCATCGTCTGGTGTCGGATGATGTAGTGGAGATTAAGAAAGTTAGTGATGAGACGCTGATTGGGTCGGCACCGGATATTACGAGGCATTTTATTGAACTGCGTGGTATCGGCATTATTGATGCCAAGACATTGTTTGGTGTGGAAAGTGTGAAAAATACCCAGTCCATCGATCTGGTAATCCGGCTGGAAGAGTGGAATAAAGACCAGGAATATGACCGGATGGGATTGGAAGAACAGTATATTGAGTATCTGGGGAACAAGGTGGTATGTCATTCCATACCGATTCGTCCGGGACGTAATGTGGCGATTATCTGCGAATCGGCAGCAGTTAACTACCGTCAGAAGAAGATGGGATATAACGCAGCCAGAGAATTATATAACAGGGTAACAAGCAACAACTTTGGAAATGCATAGATATGGAGGAAATTATGGCACAGTATTATGTAGGTGTGGATGTGGGAGGAACGACGGTAAAAATGGGGATGTTCTCGGATACGGGAGAACTTTTGGAAAAATGGGAAATACCCACTCGTCTGGAGGAGCAGGGTTCCTATATTTTACCGGATATTGTCGATAGTATTGAAGAAAAAAGAGAGACTTTTCCAGGAAATATCAAAGGGATTGGTGTAGGAATTCCGGGACCGGTATCGAATGACGGTACCGTTTTGAAGTGCGCCAACCTTGGCTGGGATGTGTTTTCTGTCTCCAACAAACTGGCAGACCTGACGGGGGTCGGCAATGTCAAGGTTGGGAATGATGCCAATGTGGCTGCCCTCGGGGAGATGTGGAAAGGCGGCGGCAGAGGCTATGACAGTATCGTTATGGTGACACTGGGGACCGGCGTTGGCGGCGGTATCATTTTGCAGGGGAAGATACTGACGGGCTGCAATGGAGCTGGCGGAGAGATTGGTCATACCAAGGTAAATCCGGATGAGACGGCAGTGTGTGGCTGTGGCAACCGCGGTTGTCTGGAACAGTATGCATCCGCCACCGGTATTGTCAATATGGCGAAGAAAAATCTGCGTGGGGATTCCTGTCTGGCCGGACAGGAGATTACGGCAAAAGCAGTTTTTGATGGTGCAAAAGCGGGTGATGCCTACTGTCTGGAAGTGGTAGATGCCTTTGGGAAATATCTGGGGCTGGCACTCAGTAATGTGGCTCACGTTGTGGATCCGGAGGCCTTTGTAATTGGAGGCGGTGTTTCAGCAGCCGGGCAGATTATTCTGGATGTGGTAGAGAAATATTATAATGAAAATTCCATGTTCGCATTAAAAAACAAGAAATTTCATCTGGCAGAACTGGGAAATGATGCCGGCATTTATGGTGCTGTGCGAATGGTTCTTTTCAAATAGTAAAGGAGACTAAAAGCCATGATTCGACGGGAACAGGAGCCGCTGAAGGCGCATACGACTTTTCGCATTGGAGGACCGGCAAAATATTATTTTGTGCCGGAGAAAGAAGAAGAAATTGAAGAGGCACTGGAATTTGCCAGAGAGAAAGAGCTTCCCTTTTATGTTATAGGCAAAGGGAGCAACATACTTTTTTCGGATCAGGGATATGATGGGGTTATTATCGAGATTGGAAAAGGCTTGGAAAATATCGAGATCCGGGAAGATGGAACGGTAGCTGCTCAGGCGGGAATTTCCCTGGCGCAGATGGCCTCCAGACTGGCGGCGGCGGGACTCGCCGGTTTTGAATTTGCCAGTGGAATTCCGGGAACTTTAGGAGGCGGCATTGCCATGAATGCCGGTGCGTATGGCGGAGAGATGAAAGATTGTATCAGAAGTGCCAAAGTACTGACACCGAAAGGTAATATCCTTGTGTTAGACAAAAATCAGTTGGAACTGGGATACCGCACCAGCGTGATTCAGAAACAGGAATACCTTGTTTTGGAGGGGGAATTTGCCTTTGAACATGGAGATATTGAGACGATACAGGCAAAAATGAAGGAACTCAATCAGAGGCGTCGTGACAAGCAGCCTTTGGAATATCCCAGTGCGGGCAGTACCTTTAAGCGTCCGGAGGGATATTTTGCCGGGAAATTGATTGAAGATGCCGGCCTTCGCGGATACCGGGTAGGAGACGCCCAGGTATCGGAGAAGCACTGTGGCTTTGTGGTGAACCGTGGTCAGGCAACGGCCGCAGAAGTGGCACAGCTGATTCGGGATGTGCAGGATAAAGTGATGGAACAGTTTGGCATTATGCTGGAACCAGAGGTACGGATAATTGGATTATGACAGAACGGAAAGTGAGGAGCAGACGTGAGATTTGTTGTTGTAACGGGTATGAGTGGTTCGGGAAAAAGTTCAGTAATGAAAATATTGGAGGATGACGGGTATTTTTGCGTGGACAATCTCCCTGTGTCCCTGTTGCCTACCTTTATTCAGCTGACAGAGGATTCCAGTGAGCAGATTGAGAGAGCGGCGCTGGGGATTGATATCCGGTCGGGCCACCGTTCTCTAAAGGAAGCAGCTAGTGTGCTGCAGGGATTGAAGGAGAGCGGCTATACCCTGGAAATCCTTTTTCTGGAGGCCTCTACCCCGGTACTTGTAAAGCGGTACAAGGAGACACGACGGATGCATCCTCTTGCCCAAGGAGGGCGGATGGACAAGGCCATTGAGAATGAGAGGGCCTTGCTGTCGGAACTAAAGGGTCAGGCAGATTATATCATTGATACCACGACCTTATTAATTCGGGAATTAAAACAGGAAATCGATCGTATTTTTGTGGAGGATGAAAATTTCTGCAATTTTTACCTGACTTTTGTATCCTTTGGATTTAAGTATGGAATCCCATCGGATGCGGATCTGGTGTTTGATGTTCGCTTTCTGCCAAACCCCTTTTATGTGGATGCATTGAAACCGCTGACGGGTAATGACAGAGAAGTGTATGACTATGTCATGAGTTCGGACAAAGCGGTGGAGTTCCGGGAAAAAATGAAAGATATGCTGGATTTTCTTATTCCCAATTACATTGCAGAAGGGAAAACACAGCTGGTGATTGCCATTGGCTGTACAGGTGGTAAGCATCGTTCGGTCACTCTGACCAATGCAATGTATAAGGAGTATGAAAATACGGAATACGGATGTAAGAAAGAACATAGAGATATAGAGAAGGATCGGTTACGGAATATATGTCGTTCGCAGGAAAAGTAAAAGAAGAACTGCTGGAACAAATTGGTAAGGCAAGGCATTGCCAACTGGCAGAATTGGCGGTCTTGTTTGCCATGTGTGGGCAGATTCTCATGGATGAAAATGGAGAATATCAGATTAAGTTTACAACAGAGAACTTGACAGTTGCAAAAAAATGCTATATGTTAGTTAAGAGAGTCTTTCATATTGTGCCTGACCTATCAGTCAGTGGACATCATCAGTACTCGCTTTATATTTTAGAAGATCAAGAAGCTACGGCATTTATGAAAGCAATCCGTGTGGAAGAAGGTGCATTGCTTGTGGCAGGGAGTCTCGTGGAGAAGTCCTGTTGTAAGCGTGCTTTTTTAAGGGGATTATTTCTTACCAGTGGTTCCGTGACAGATCCCAACAGTGGTTATCATCTGGAACTGGTAGCAGGAACGACAGCTCGTGCTGCACGGATTCAGGAGATTATGGGTGTTTTTGGACTTGAAGCAAAGACAGTAGAGAGAAAGAAAAACGTTGTTGTGTACATGAAGGAGGGGGCGGCGATTGTCGATTTCCTCAATGTGATTGGAGCACATAAGGCCCTGATGGAATTTGAAAATGTACGTATTCTCAAGGAAATGCGAAACTCCATCAACCGTCAGGTGAATTGTGAAACAGCCAATATTAAAAAGACGGTCTCGGCGGCATCCAGACAGACGGAAGATATTCGTTATATTCATGACACGATAGGGTTTGGAAATTTATCCGAGAATTTGTCGCAGATTGCCAGACTTCGTCTGGAACATCCGGAGGTATCGCTGAAGGAACTGGGACAGATGCTTGAACCGCCAATCGGGAAATCGGGGGTGAATCACCGATTGCGAAAGTTAAGTGAGATCGCAGAGGATCTGCGGCTACAAGGAGGCAAATATGATAAAGAAGAATATTGATGTCAGTGTAGGTGAAGAAGGTGCAAGACCAATTGCCATGTTGGTTCAATTGGCCAGCCAGTTCAAGAGTAATATTGAGCTTCGTCGGGACAGTATGACGGTGAATGCAAAAAGTATTATGGGGATGATGACACTGGGGCTGGTTCAGGGACAGAATCTGGAGATCAGTATTGAAGGCGAAGATGAAGAGGAAGCCATGAAGGAAATGGAAAATTATCTGACCGGCAAATAGCAGAAATATTCCTTGAAATGATGAGAAGCTGCCCGGACCCAATTGACAGAACGGTTCGCAGGCAGCTTTTACTTTTTTTACATTGTAAGAATGGGGGACAAGCATGAATTTTACACATTTACATGTCCATACAGAATACAGTTTGCTGGATGGTTCCAGTAAAATCGGAGAATTGGTTCAACGTGCCAAAGAACTCGGTATGGACAGCCTGGCAATTACGGATCATGGTGTGATGTATGGTGTCATCGATTTCTATCGTGCTGCCAGACAAGCAGGAATTAATCCTGTAATCGGCTGTGAGATTTATGTGGCACCGGGATCCCGTTTCGACCGGGAGGCCGGCAATGAGAACGAGAGCCGTTATCATCATCTGGTTCTGCTGGCAGAAAATAATACCGGGTATGCCAATTTGATGAAAATTGTATCCCGGGGATTTACGGAAGGATTTTACTATAAGCCGCGGGTGGACTATGAAGTTCTGCAGCAGTATCATGAGGGGATTATTGCCCTGAGTGCCTGCCTGGCAGGTGCCGTTCCCTCCTTTTTGCGTCGGGGACTTTACGAAGAGGCGAAAGAAGAAGCACAGAAACTGCAGGACATTTTTGGAGAGGGTAACTTTTTCCTGGAGCTTCAGGACCATGGAATCCCAGAACAGAAGACGGTAAATCAGGGCCTTCTTCGTATGCATCAGGAACTGGGAATCGATCTGGTGGCCACCAATGACGTGCATTACATTTATGATTCCGATGTGGAGGCCCACGATATCCTGCTCTGTATTCAGACGGGAAAGAAAGTCAGTGATGAAGACCGCATGCGTTATGAGGGAGGCCAGTATTATCTCAAATCTCCGGAGGAGATGGAGGCACTTTTCCCTTATGCCAAAGAGGCACTTGAGAACACCTATAAAATTGCAGAACGCTGTCATGTGGAAATTGAATTTGGGAAATATAAACTGCCCCATTTTGATGTGCCGGAGGGCTATACGTCGGAAAGTTATCTGCGTGAACTCTGCGAAAAAGGTCTGGTGGAGCGTTATGGTGACCGTGCGGCAGAATTAGAGGATCGCCTGCAGTATGAGCTGAATACCATTTCCTCCATGGGATTTGTGGATTATTTCCTGATTGTATGGGATTTTATTAAGTACGCCAAGGACAACGGAATTCCCGTGGGACCGGGGCGTGGTTCGGCAGCGGGTTCTCTGGTGGCCTATTCATTGAATATTACGGATCTCATTGATCCAATAAAATATAATTTGCTTTTTGAGCGCTTCCTCAATCCGGAGCGTGTGACGATGCCGGATATCGACATTGACTTCTGCTATGAAAGACGACAGGAAGTCATTGATTATGTGAATCGGAAATATGGAGAAGACCATGTGGTTCAGATTGTTACCTTTGGTACCATGTCCGCCCGGATGGTAATTCGTGATGTGGGACGTGTGCTGGATATGCCTTATGCTTACGTGGATACGGTGGCGAAGGCAATTCCGATGGAATTGGGAATTACCATAAGTAAAGCACTAAAAATGAATCCGGAACTACGGACGATGTATGAATCCGATGAACAGACGAAGAAACTGATTGACATGTCCATGCGTCTGGAGGGACTTCCCAGACATACATCCATTCATGCGGCGGGGGTTGTTATCAGTCCGGAGCCGGTGGATGAATTTGTTCCGCTCTCAAGGGCGGCGGACGGCAGTGTTACCACCCAGTACACCATGGTGACACTGGAAGAACTGGGGCTTTTGAAAATGGATTTTCTGGGCTTGCGTACACTGACGGTGATTCAGAATGCCATTGACGGTGCCTTTGATGTCCATGATATTGATTACGAGGATCCTGAGGTCTATGAGATGATTAGTGCCGGTCATACAGAGGGTGTGTTCCAGTTGGAAAGTGCGGGGATGAAAAACTTTATGAAAGAATTGAAACCGCAGACCATGGAAGATATCATTGCCGGGATTTCTCTGTATCGCCCGGGTCCCATGGATTTTATCCCGAAGTATATTCAGGGAAAAAATGACCAAGCTAATATTAAATATGACTGTCCGGAACTGGAGCCAATTCTGTCGCCTACCTATGGCTGTATTGTATACCAGGAACAGGTTATGCAGATTGTGCGGGATCTGGCAGGTTACAGCTACGGGCGAAGCGATTTGGTGCGCCGTGCCATGTCCAAAAAGAAAGCTTCCGTTATGGAGAAGGAAAAAAACAATTTCATTTACGGAAACGAGGAAGAGGGCGTAGAAGGATGTATTAAACGCGGTATCCCGGAAGAGGTGGCCCGGAAAATATATGATGATATGACAGATTTTGCCAAGTACGCCTTCAACAAATCCCATGCGGCGGCCTATGCCGTGGTTTCCTATCAGACAGCTTATTTAAAATGCCACTATCCGGTGGAATTTATGGCAGCTCTGATGACGTCCTTCATGGAACATACGGGCAAAATTACCGAGTATATCATGAACTGCCGGCAGATTGGAATTGAGATTCTGCCGCCGGATATCAATGAGGGAGAGTATCGCTTTACGCCACAGGATGGCAATATCCGTTATGGGCTGGCAGCCATCAAAGGGGTGGGGAAACCGGTGATTGACGAGATTGTTGCGGAGCGGAAGGCAGCAGGACCTTATCGGTCTCTGAAAGATTTCTGTATGAGACTGTCCGGGAAATCCATCAACAAGAGAACCATGGAAAGTTTTATAAAGGCAGGTGCTCTTGACAGTCTGCCCGGTACCCGCAAGCAGAAGATGAGTATTTATATCAACATTCTGGATGGTGTGAATCAGGAAAAGAAGCATACCATGAGTGGGCAGATGTCATTGTTTGATTTTGCTGCTCCGGAGGATCAGAAGGAATTGGAAGTAACCATGCCGGACGTGGGCGAGTATGATAAAGAGATGGTTCTTGCCTTTGAAAAAGAAGTGCTGGGTGTCTATATCAGCGGTCATCCGTTGGAGGAATATGTGGATACACTGAAGAAAAATATTACCAGGACAACCGCTGATTTTGTACCGACGGACGGAGAAGAGATGCCCAAAGTCAAAGACCAGGAGCGTGCCATCATTGGCGGCATGATTATCGGTAAGACGGTGAAAACCACCCGGACCAACAATCTGATGGCATTTATCACCATTGAGGATTTATACGGAACGGTGGAAGTTATTGTTTTTCCAAGGGATTATGAGAAATACCGGGCTGTTCTGGAAGAAGACCGCAAGGTATTTATTCAGGGACGCATTACGGTGGAGGAGGACAAGCCGGCTAAGTTAATCTGCTCTGGTGTCATTCCTTTTGATGAGCTGGAGAAGGAACTCTGGATTCAGTGCCGCAACCGACAGGATTATGCAGAGAAGGAAGAGTGGCTGTTTCAGATACTAGGCCAGTACGATGGGAGGGACGGTGTCAATATTTATCTGTCTGAGGACCGGGCGAAAAAACGTCTTCCCAACAGCCGTTGTACCCATGTTTGTCCTGAACTGCTTGCCACACTTTCCGGTAAATTTGGAGAAGACAATGTGAAAGTGACGGAAAAGAGTATTGAAAAAAATTTCTGAACATAGTACAATAAAAGCTGTATGTGACGAGATTTGACAAAGAAATGTATGGATTGAGTTTGAGTATTGGAGGAAATTAGATTATGGCAAAAGAAGTGAAGACAATCGGCGTATTGACAAGTGGTGGGGATGCTCCGGGAATGAATGCTGCGATTCGTGCGGTAGTGCGTGCCGGCATCGCCAGCGGCTTGAAGGTGAAAGGTATTCGGAGAGGATATGCCGGACTTCTGGAGGAAGATATTATTGACATGGATACCATGAGCGTGACGGATATCGTACAGCGCGGTGGTACGATTCTATTCACATCCCGCTGCAAGGAAATGACGACACCGGAAGGCCAGAAAAAGGCTGCAGATATTTGTCGGAAACACGGCATTGACGGCATGGTTGTGATTGGTGGTGATGGTTCTTTCCGCGGTGCCCAGAAGCTTTCTGCCAACGGAATTAATACCATTGGTATTCCGGGAACGATTGATTTGGATATTGCTTGTACCGAGTATACCATTGGTTTTGATACAGCATGTAATACGGCGATGGAAGCCATTGATAAAGTAAGGGACACATCCGCATCCCACGAGCGATGCAGTATCATCGAGGTAATGGGACGTACAGCCGGACATATTGCTTTGTGGTGTGGTATTTCCAATGGCTCCGAATATGTGCTGATTCCTGAGCGTGAAAAGGAAAATGATGTGCAGGAGATCATCAAGAAGATTCTTTCCAAACGTCGTATCGGGAAGAAACATCACATTATTGTAAATGCCGAGGGTGTAGGAAATTCACATGCCATGGCAAAGAGAATTGAAGAAGAGACCGGTATCGAAACCCGTGCCACAGTTATCGGTCACATTCAGCGAGGTGGCAACCCGACCTGTCGTGACCGCGTTTATGCTTCCGCTATGGGAGCGAGAGCGGTGGACCTTCTGCTGGCTGGTGAGACGAACCGGGTTGTGGCATATCGCGACGGTGAATTCTGTGATTTTGATATTGATGATGCATTGGCCATGACCAAAGATATCGATGAACATCTGTATAGTATGACAAAGAGATTGTCAAGATAAATTCAGTTTTTCTTTATCTTATAAATGCATCTCAACCGTATCTTTGCCAATAAAAATTATACACTAACTGCGGTATACAAAAAAGGAAAAGGAATTTCAATCAGCGAGAGAATTTGATGCGAAGCATCATCTCTTCTCGAGTCGATTGAAATTCCTTTTCCTGTTTATTGTTCCTACTCTTCCATCTCATCCGGAATCAGTGAATCTTCTTCTGCATCTTCATCCGTTTCTGCTTCGTCCTCGCTATCCGGAGTCAGAGTTACGTAATCCCGGTCGTCATCTTCTTCATAAAGGTCATTATCAAAATCATCATCGTCATAATCATCCAGATAATCCTTCATCAATACGTTCTTCAGGAAATACAATATGCCACCCACAGCTGCCGCAACGGCGGTCAGTCCAAGGAGGAATTTAATAAATTTTTTCATCCTGTCATCCTTCCTTTCTTCCGCATCAATATTGTATCCAATGCGTTACTATTTATCCCTATTTTACGTGAAATATATGGAAAAGTAAAGAGTTTTTAGTAAAAGTGCCTTTATTTATTTGACAAATGCAAAATTTTTGTTCATAATAACAATTGTAAATAAACAATAAAACATGTATAATATTTCTAAAATAAGGATACATTGTTTTATCAGACAAATATGGAGGGACCAAAATGGCTACAAGTAAATCGAACAAAACAACAGCAGCTAAGGATACGACTAAAAATATACCAGCAAAATCAGCTCAGACAACGGTGAAAGCAGAAGAGGCAAAAAAAGCAGAACCGAAAAAAACAGAAGCAAAGAAAGCTGAGCCGAAGGCGGCAGCAAAACCTGCTGCAAAAGCTACAAAAACGACTGAGACAAAGGCTGCACCGGCTGCTAAGAAGACAACGACAAGAAGAACAACAAAAAAGACAACCAGAAAGACTTCCAAAGCTACTATCCGTAAGACAGCAGCTGCTGTAGATTCGGAAGTATTTGTTCAGATTTATGGACAGGAATTTTCACAGCAGGAAATCATGCAGAAAGTTGTTGCTGCATGGGAAGCAGAAGGTAAGAAAATTTCTTCCATCAAGAGAGCAAAACTCTACATCAAGCCGGAGGAAGGAAAAGCTTACTACGTAGTAAATGAAGGACTGAAAAATGGTTCTACCGGAGCAGTAGATCTGTAAGAAATTTTATATAGAAAAATGAATTCCCATCAGCGAGAGAATTTGATGCCAAGCATCATCCTTTCTCAGTCTGATGGGAATTTTTTTCTGTGTCTAAAAACCGGGCACGTTGAATAGCATTGTCGCCAAATTTGCGACGAATTTCGTCAATGGCAGAATCCAATTTTTTCTGCTTTTGATTTTTCTCAGAATCCATGTGGTCCAGGAGACTAATCTGTTGCATGGATTCGCTAGAAATCTTCGAGGTAGACACACCTAGCAGCCGGATAGGAGCTCCGTCCCAGCATTCGTCAAACAGGCGGCAGATGCAGTCGTAAATGCGACTGGTGGAATTGGTAGGTGACTGCAATGTACACTGGTGGCTGCTCCTTACGAAATCGGAATTTTTGATAGACACTGCCACAACGCCGGCACAGACGTGGTCTTTGCGCAGCCGGCTTCCTACGGATTCGCACAGTGACAACAAGTGTTTTTTTGCTTCTGTGGTGTCGGTTACATCATGGGAAATGGTAGTGGAATTGCCATAGCCCTTGGCATCCGGTGTTTCTGATGCCACGGGTGAGGAATCAATGCCATTGGCATAATCGTGGATTAGTTTGCCGTGTTTTCCCAGATGACTGATAATGATTTCCGGATCGGAGAGGGCAAGCTCTCCGATGGTGCGGATGCCCAGATTATACAGGTGCTTTCTGGTGGATTTCCCTACGAAAAGGAGATCACCCACCGGAAGCGGCCACATTTTTTCCTGGATTTCATCCGGGAACAAGCTGTGCACCTTGTCTGGTTTTTCAAAATCGGAGGCCATCTTTGCCAGCACTTTGCAGGAGGAGACACCGATATTGACGGTGAATCCCAGACGGTTATAGATTGTCTGACGAAGTTCGTCGGCTGCCTGGATGGGGTCAGCCGTAATCTCATCAGAAATCCCAGTCATGTCTATAAAGCCCTCATCGATACTGAATTTCTCGATGATAGGTGAGTATTCTTTCAGTAGGTCAAACATTTTCCGGGAATATTTTTTATATATTTCATGTCTTGGCGGAACGATGAGAAGTCCGGGGCATTTGCGGCGGGCTTCGTTGAGTGTTTCAGCGGTTTTTACGCCATAGGATTTGGCAATCATGGATTTGGCCACAATGATGCCGTGTCGGGTTTCTTCATCCCCGCCAATGGCCGAGGCCACTGTGCGCAAATCCAACTCTTCGTGGAGTTCCGTAATGCGATAATGTGCCTCCCAGCTGAGGAAGGCATTATTGACATCGATATGAAAAATGATCCGGTCCATGCTGCGGCCTCCTTTCTCCTATACCACTTTATCACAGCTTTTCCCCCTTGTAAATGAAGGGTTGCAATGGGGCTTTTTTTCGTGTAAAATGACAATGACAATAGTTAGAGACAGGAGGTAAAAACATGTTTAAAATCAACGATAATTATTTAAAATTGCCGGGCAGCTATCTTTTTTCTACAATTGCTAAAAAAGTGGCTGCCTATAAAGCTGCCAATCCGGACAAGGATGTAATCAGTCTTGGGATCGGAGACGTGACACAGCCATTGGCACCGGCCGTCATCGATGCATTGCACAAGGCAGTGGATGAAATGGGCAAGGCAGAAACTTTCCACGGTTATGCACCGGATTTGGGTTATGAATTTCTGCGCAAGGCAATCGCGGATAACGATTATAAGACCCGTGGTGTCGACATTGCACTGGATGAGATTTTTGTTAGTGACGGAGCCAAAAGTGATTCCGGCAACATTGTAGATATTTTCTCCCAGGATAATGTAATTGCGGTTACCGATCCGGTTTATCCGGTTTATGTAGACAGCAATGCCATGTCCGGTAAGACCGGAGAGTATTTGACAGATAAGGAATGCTGGTCCAATGTGGTTTACATGCCATGTACGGCAGAGAACAATTTTGTTCCTGAACTGCCGGAGAAGACCCCGGATATTATTTACATCTGCTGCCCGAACAATCCCACCGGTACGACCATGACCAAACCGGAGTTGCAGAAATGGGTGGATTATGCCAACGAGAAAAAAGCAGTGATTATTTATGATGCTGCCTATGAGGCATATATTTCTGAGGCTGATGTGCCACATAGCATTTATGAGTGTGATGGCGCCAAGACCTGTGCCATCGAGATGAGAAGTTTCTCCAAGAATGCGGGCTTTACCGGAACTCGTCTGGGCTTTACGGTTGTTCCGAAGGAATTAAAGAGCAGCGATGGAACGATGTTGAACAGTCTCTGGGCGAGAAGACATGGAACCAAATTCAATGGTGCTCCTTACATCATCCAGCGTGCCGGGGAAGCAGTCTATAGCGAGGCCGGCAAGGCACAGACAAGGGAGCAGATTGCATATTATATGAATAATGCCAAGGAAATACGTAATACCCTTTCCGATATGGGATATACCGTATTTGGCGGAGTGAATGCACCTTATATCTGGCTGCAGACACCGGAAGGAATGAAATCCTGGGATTTCTTTGATCTCCTTTTAGAAAAGGCAAATGTAGTGGGAACACCGGGATCTGGTTTTGGACCAAGCGGAGAAGGCTATTTCCGGCTCACCGCTTTTGGTACCGCAGAAAATACGAAGAAGGCGTTGGAACGTATTCGTTCCCTGTAAAAAAAGAAAGATTGGTGATACGATGAAAAGAGCAATCCGTTTGATTTTTGCTGGCGTGCTGGCACTTACCATGTGTTTGGTTCCGATGCAGTTTTCTGAGGCTGATTCGGTATCGGTGAAGCCATTTATTGCATTTGGAGCAGACCTGTCAGCAAAGGAAAAGAAAGAAGTCCTGAAACAGTTCGGCATTACCGAGGCTGATTTGGCAGATTATGAAACCATTGAGGTGACCAATAAGGAGGAACATGAGTATCTGGATGAGTATCTTGCTTCCAGAGTTATTGGAACCAGAGCTCTGTCTTCTGTTATGATTGAGGAGGCAGATGCGGGAAGTGGAATTCAGGTGGAGACACATAACATTTCTTTCTGTAGCAAGGAAATGTATACCAATGCCCTTGTGACGGCGGGGATTTCTGATGCCACAGTGACTGTAGCAGGTCCTTTTCAGATTTCAGGTACAGCGGCCCTTGTGGGAGCCATGAAAGCTTATGGGGAAATGACGGGTGAAGATGTTGGTTTGGAACAATCGGATGCAGCTACCAATGAGCTGGTGCTGACCAGTGAGCTGGGTGACTCCATTGGAAAGGAGGAAGCGGCACAGTTTGTAGCTCTTTTGAAAGATAAAGTGGTCAGCGGAGATTTATCCTCGGAAGAAGATATCCGTGGTGCCATTGAGGAAGCAGAAGATGAATTGAATTTGCAAATCAGTGACAACATGAAGACAAAGATGGTAGGTCTTATGCAGAAGATCAATGGACTGGATTTGGATCTGGATAGTTTGAAAGACCAGGCTCAGGGCGTCTATGACAAATTAAAAGATATGGGAATTGATTTGGATGATGCGGAAGGTGTCTGGGAAAAGATTTGCAGTTTCTTTGCTATGATTTGGGAAGCTATAGTCGGTTTCTTCAAAAGTTTGTTTTAGCCCTTACGATTAAAATTGAACAGTAAAACAATACTGCGCTCCACGATAGGATATCGATGGAGTGCAGTTTTTTCGTGGAACAAGCCCGACGATTGTGAAGGATGAATATTTGAAAATTGGGAAAGATAAGGACACAACAGACAAATGGAGGGAATATGATGGGGAACAGAAAAGAAGAATATAAACCGTATATTCCGGCAAATCAAATAATGCCGGAGTTTACATTGACTTCGATTATTGTTGGTGTCCTGCTGGCAATTGTATTTGGGGCGGCGAATGCTTACCTGGGACTTCGGGTGGGGATGACTGTGTCAGCATCCATTCCGGCCGCAGTGGTTTCCATGGGAGTGCTTCGTGTCGTGCTGAAAAAGGATTCCGTTCTGGAAAGCAACATGGTGCAGACCATTGGCTCGGCCGGAGAGTCGCTGGCGGCGGGGGCGATTTTTACTTTGCCGGCTTTGTTTTTGTGGGCGGAAGAAGGGAAGACAACCGTGCCGAGCCTTGTGACAATTTCTCTGATATCGCTATGTGGTGGTGTGCTGGGTGTACTTTTCATGGTCCCTTTGAGAAATGCTCTGATTGTAAAAGAACATGGCGTACTCCCCTACCCGGAGGGGACTGCCTGCGCCGATGTGCTGTTGGCCGGAGAGGAGGGGGGGACCAGTGCGAGGACAGTATTCTGGGGAATGGGACTGGCGGCTCTGTTTAAATTTCTGGTGGATGGGATGAAGGTAGTCCCCTCTGCCATTGTGGCGAAAATGGATTCTCTGAAAACCATGTTTTCTGCTCAGGTGTATCCGGCATTGATTGGTGTTGGCTACATTTGCGGCATAAAGATTGCGTCCTACATGTTTGCCGGTGCGATACTCGGTTGGTTTGTCCTCATTCCGGCCATCGTTACCTTTGGCGGTTCCACCGTGCTATATCCGGGAACAGAAAGCATTGCACAGATGTATGCGGCGGGTGGAGCTTCGGCGATTTGGGGAAACTACATCCGCTATATCGGTGCGGGAGCTGTGGCGGCAGGAGGAATTATCAGCTTGATTAAATCGCTGCCATTGATTGCGGTTACTTTCCGCGATTCCATGAGGGGAATCCGGGGAGGAAAAAAGTCTGGGAATCTCCGTACTGAAAGGGATATGGATATGCGATTTGTCCTGATTGCAATGGTTGTTCTTCTTTTTGCCATCTGGCTTCTTCCATCCATTCCGGTATCTCTGCCTGGTGCACTGATGATTGTTGTCTTTGGTTTCTTCTTTGCCACCGTTTCCTCCCGCATGGTGGGACTGGTAGGGAGTAGCAATAACCCGGTATCCGGCATGACAATAGCCACGTTGTTGTTTTCGACTCTGATTATCAAAATGACAGGTGATACTGGAATTCATGGTATGGTGGGAGCGATTGCCATTGGCTCTGTTATATGTATTGTGGCCGCTATGGCCGGTGACACATCCCAGGATTTGAAAACCGGTTTTCTCCTTGGTGCCACGCCGCGAAGACAACAGATTGGTGAGTTGATTGGTGCTGTTGTTTCTGCTATTACAATTGGCGGTGTGCTGCTGTTATTGAATCATGCATGGACCTTTGGGAGTGAGGCACTTTCTGCGCCACAAGCCACTCTTATGAAAATGATTACCGAGGGGGTCATGAATGGGAATCTGCCATGGGCCCTGGTGTTTGTTGGTATTTTTATCGGTGTGGCTATTGAAATCCTCGGGATTCCGGTTCTTCCGGTGGCGATTGGTCTGTATCTGCCGTTGGAACTGTCCGCAACGATTATGGTGGGTGGTATCATCCGTTGGTTTGTGGAAAGAAATTCATCGGGAAATGAGGAGAGAAAGGAAGCGAGCGGTGGTATCCTGTTCTGCTCCGGTCTCATTGCGGGAGAGGGGCTGATGGGAATCCTGCTGGCGGTATTTGCTGTTCTTGGAGTTTTGGATGCACTTGATTTGTCCGGGGTAATGAATACCGGATTGGCAGGGGCTGCTGTCCTGCTTGTGGTTATGGTGCTTTGTGTTTTGCGGTTTGCAGGGAAGAAAAAGACTGTATGAGAGGAGGATGTGGATGAAGAAAAGAGTGTCTGATAACTATTTGGATTATGTTCCTGTTCACAGTGAGACCTGTCGATATGAAATCGGTTCGGAGAGCAAGGTGACGATTTATGTAAAAAATAAAGGAATGTTTCATTGGATCGCCCAGAAGTTGTTTCATCGTCCGAAGACTACACGGATTGATTTGGATGAAATGGGGAACTTTATCTGGCCTCTTCTGGATGGCACTCGTACCATTTATGAGATTGGCATCATGGTCCGACAGAGGTTTGGCGAAAACGCGGAGCCTCTGTACGAACGTTTGGTAATGTATATCCGTAATTTGAAGAATTATGGTTTTGTGAGGGTAGAGTAAACTTGTGGGAATCCCTTTTTGGTCAGGCTCGCAAATCAAAATTGTAACGCTTCATATCACCTACAGGTGTCTCCTGAGCGATAAAATCATTGACAATATCCACGTCCTTTTCTTTCATGGAAAGCTCGGAAGTACAGGCGTATCCCTGCTGGTTTATGGCGTCATTCAGCAACTCCATATTGCGATTCAGAAGATGCCGTGTTTCTTCTGTGGAGACATAAAAATTTAGGGATACCGCTGTGTTTTCTCTTGCAATCTGAATATCCAGTGTGCCGAGATGATCCATGTCCAGATGAAGAAGGACTTTTAAATCTTTAGGGTCTTTCTTTAAAGCTTCCTTGCGGGTCATGACATAGAGGTCGCCGTGGGTATTCTGGTTCTGTAATTTTAGCGGCAGCTGTACATACTGGAATGTTTCGTTTAAGGTTTTCATGAAATTGAGATTATCATTCATGTCGGAGGCTGTATTTGACAGCTGCTTAAAAACATCCTTTCCAAGCACCGTTTCGCTGAAGTGGGAAAGAGCATCAAACTGTTTGGACATTTTTTCATAAACTTCCTCCAGCGCCCCCTCTTTTTTTAAATGCTCCGGTGAAATGGTCCAGTTGGATAAAAACTGTCCTTTTACAATTTTCTGAAAAGCTTTCGAGGTCAGGAGAGCTCCGGCCTGTTCGTCCGTCATATGCGGGAATGCCTGTTTGATTTCTGTGAGAAATTCTCTGGCGGTGACGGAACCATCTGCCAGCCCTGCTTTGACTTCTTCCGAAAGAGGAAATTCTTTCAGCTGCTCGGAGAAAGAAGTCCGTTCCTCCGGGGAAAGGATAAATCCGGTCTGTTCGTGAATAAATGGTGTGCGAAAGTCCTCTGTCATTCCTGCTTCTGACATGGCACTGCGGGCAGCGGCATTGCCGTCGGTAATGGCAGAAAAAAGCTGGCGCATCCGTGCCAAAGGACTGGCGGTTTCCAAATTGGCTGCCGATTGTGAATCCTCAGCAGCTTCTTCTGAGGCGGTTTCTGCTGCCAGCGGATTTCCCTCGGCATCCGTTTCCGGCAGGAGAGACTCAGAGGCGGCATCGGCCATCTGGGCAGTCAGTATCTGCTCTTCCGGGGTAGGATTTCCCTCCAGTGCCAGAGTAAGAAGCTGGTTTCCGGCTTCTTTGGCGAACCGGGGAATCTGGCTGCCGATGGACTGGAGCATTTGGGCGATGGAGTCCCCCAGAGAATCCATTTTGTAAAGGAGCTGATGTGTCTGATTCTGATAGTTTTCAAACTGCTTGACAGAAGTCTCCGTCATCGGCATACCCAGACGGCGCATGGTAATGACAGAGTTGACATCGGCATCCGGGTACTGGGCGCAGAGTTTAATGGAAGCCATAATATTTTCCCGGCTGATGGATTGCTGATTGGCAAGCAGGCTTCGAACCACATCCAGGTTCCGTGTTGAGCGGGGGAGTCCGGCCTCCTCCAGAGCCTGAGCCACTGTATCTTCCATATCCAGCAGATAAGCACCGGTCGTCGCTTTCATGTAAATGGTGTTGTCATCCAGACTGGTGATCAGAAAGGCAGCCTTCTGGCCGATGGAATACTGGTTGGCATCCGGCAGCTTGCCGGTAAAGGAAGAACCGTCTTCCATGGACAATGTAATCTCATTGCCATGAATATCACTGACGACTCCTCTCAGCGTCTGCCCCTCCCGCAGATGCAGGGTGGAATTCCCGGAACGGTAGGTGCGGGACTGGGAGCGGATTTCCTGTGAGGCACCTCCTCCATTGTTCTGGACTGAGTTGCTGATAATCGACATAGGATTCTCCTTTCTGCCGGAAATGAACAATAAAATCGCTCACGGCCGTAAATAGTAACACTTGTACATAAATTCATTATATGCTAAAATGATTTTTAACGCAATATACAGGAGGAATGACCATGAAACCATTTATGGATAGCGATTTTTTACTGCAGACGGAGACGGCGAAAAAGCTGTATCACGACTATGCAGAACAGGTACCGGTACTGGATTATCATTGTCATCTGGTTCCCCGGGAAATTGCAGAGGATATACATTTCAAAAATATGACCGAGCTGTGGCTTGGCGCTGATCATTATAAATGGCGTGTGATGCGCTCGAACGGGGTGGAGGAGCGTTACATCACAGGTGATGCACCGGATGAAGAAAAATTCCACGCTTTTGCCAAAGCCTTGCCAAATTGTATCGGCAATCCGATGTATCACTGGTGCCACCTGGAACTACAAAGATATTTCGGCATTTATGAGACTTTATCTGAGAAGAATTGGAAAGAAATTTATGAAAAATGTAACGAGATTCTTCAAAAGCCGGAGATGTCTGCCAAAAATCTCATCCGGATGTCCGGCGTGACACTGGTTTGTACCACGGATGACCCGGTGGACGATTTGCATTATCATGAGAGCATTGCGGCTGACCCGGATTTTGATGTACAGGTTCTGCCGGCATGGCGGCCGGATCTTGTGATGAGTCCGGAGAAGGAAGGGTTCCTTGCTTATATTCGTAAGCTGTCGGAAGTCAGTGGCGTAGAAATTACGGATTTTGCCACGATGAAGCAGGCTCTTGTGAAACGGTTGGATTATTTTGCAGAGAGAGGGTGCTGCATTTCGGACCACGGTCTGGATTATGCGGAATTCTGTCCGCTGAGTGAGGCAGAAGAGGAAGCCCTTGTGAAAAAAAGTCTGACAGGTGCTACCCTGTCGGAGCTGGAATTAAAGCAGTACCGTACCATGGTGATGCTGTTCCTTGGTGCAGAATATAAGAAAAGAGACTGGGCGATGCAGCTTCATTATGGCGCCAAGAGAGAGAACAACGAGTTGGTATTCCAAAGTGCCGGAGCCAATGCCGGGATTGACTGTATCAATCCGAAGGGATTTGTGGCAGAGGTGGCAGACTTTATGAATGCCCTGAATAAAGAGGGGAATCTGCCAAAGACCATTCTTTATTCCCTGAATCCCACCGACAATGCATTGATTGGTACGATGATTGGATGTTTTCAGGGAGATGGTGTCCGAGGGAAAATCCAGCAGGGAGCAGCATGGTGGTTCAATGACCACAAGTATGGGATGGAGGAGCATATGAAATCACTGGCTTCTCTGAGCCTGTTGGGCAATTTCATTGGGATGCTTACCGACTCCCGCAGTTTCATCTCTTATCCACGGCATGAGTATTTCCGTCGGATTCTCTGCAACTATATTGGTGGTCTCGTGGAGAATGGGGAGTATCCCGAGGATTATGAACTGCTTGGTGAGATGGTGAAAAATATCTCTTATTATAACGCGGTGAATTATTTTGGCTTTGATTTATAGAAAGGAAATAAAACATGTTTGAACTGGTAAAAGGAAATCAGGGGGCAGGGATTTATATCGACCCGGGAGCGGGGGATCATGCAGGTCTTCTCCATGTGGCGGAGAAACTGCAGGAGGATATCGAATTGGTGACGGGAGTGAAACCGTCCATCCATGAGAAGCAGACAGAAGGGGTTCAGATTATTCCCGGAACCATTGGTTCCCATCCGGTGTTAGATGAATTGATTGCCCGGGGAGAATTGGATGTATCTGCGATTCAGGGGAAGAGAGAAAGCTATGCAATCCGGCTGCTTCGTGATAACAAGCTGATAATCGCAGGTACGGAGACCGTTTCTACTTTACACGGCATGTATCATATTTCTGAGAAAATTGGTGTTTCTCCGTGGGTATATTGGGGAGATGCGGTTCCGAAGAAACAGAAGGAAATTGTGTTTGATAAGAGTATCGAGTTCAGCTCCAAAGAACCATCGGTGAAGTTCCGCGGATTTTTTATGAATGATGAATGGCCCTCTCTTGGCAATTATGTCATGAATACTTTTGGTGATTTTAATGTGAAGTTTTACGATAGAGTGTTTGATTTGCTTCTCCGTCTGAAAGGAAATTATTTTTGGCCGGCGATGTGGTCTGCTTCCCTGTGTCTGGATGGAAGTCCGGAGGACCCGCTTGCCAACGTAAAACTGGCGACGGATCTTGGCATTACCATCGGAAATTCCCATCACGAGCCTTTGATGCGTTCCAGTGAGGAATGGGACAAAGTGAAGACCGACACCAACAATGTGGGTTACGGTAAGGACTGGAATTATTACACCAATGGAGAGGGCTTGTACCGCTATTGGGAAGATGGTGTGGAGAGAAATAAGGACTTTAAGCATATGATTACCATCGGAATGCGGGGAGAGAGAGATACTACCATGCTTCCGGAGGATTCCACGATACAGGAAAATGTGGAGCTGCTCCGCCAGATTATCACAGACCAGTTGGAGATTATTAAGGCAAAAGGTTGTGATGACATGCCGAAAATGCTGGCACTGTACAAAGAGGTGGAAGGCTACTACTATGGTGGCGACGGTGTGAAGGGACTGAAGGAATGGGATGGCCTGGACGATACCATCCTGCTTCTCTCCGATGACAACTTTGCCAATGTTCGCACGCTGCCGACGAAAGAAAATCGTGACAGAAAAGCG
>JALENH010000175.1 GCA_022767895.1 Eubacterium sp. | reverse complement strand
GATAATCAACTCAGAAAGGAGGAAACCAGATGGACCAGATATTGATCGGAAAGTTTATTGCGCAGGAGAGAAAAAGAAAAGGCTATACGCAAAAACAACTTTCTGAGAAATTAGGAATCAGTGACAAAACAGTTTCAAAATGGGAAACGGGAAACGGATTTCCAGAAGTGTCATTACTCTTACCATTATGCAGTGAATTGGATATTACAGTAAATGAACTTTTATCTGGGGAACGAGTTTCGGAAGAAGATTATCGAAGAAAGGCGGAGGAAAATATGGTGAATTTAGTAAAGGAAGCACAAGAAAGTAAGAAGAAAATCATTTTGTCGGCAATGGTGGCAATCCTTGTGATTGTAGCTGCGACACCTTTGTTCGTTTTGGCAGGAGCAGTAGAAATTGACACGTGGATTCGGGTTATCCTTATTGTAATCGGTTTATTTGTAATTGTAATCGGTATAGCGATTGCTTGTATTCTTGACAGGGATGCAGGAGCCTTTGAGTGCCCCGAATGCAAGAGCAGATTTGTCCCGGAGATGGGTGCGTATATTATGGGACCACATACAATTACAAAACGAAAATTAGTATGTCCCCATTGTGGTGCACATAAGTATTGCAAGAAAGTACTGACAAAGTAAAACAAAAAAGCACGAAAAAGGAACCAGATGATTCCCATTTCATCTGGTTCTTTCTTACAGCACCCCCACGCTTCTCAATAGGAAAATCCAGGCAGTCAGCGTCACCGAAGACAGCAGGGTCGTCAGCACGATGATACTGGAAGTCAGGATATAATCGTTGCCCGTATTTTTTGCCATGATGTAGCAGGACACAGTGGCAGGGGAACCGAGCATAATGAGGACTGCCATCAACTCCTGATTGCGGTAGCCAAAGAACACTGCCAGAGGAAGGAACAGAGCCGCCAGGAGAATCAGCTTGATAAAAGAAGCCACCACCGTAGGCTTAATCTTTTTGATGGCCTTGCGCCCTTCAAAGCTGGCACCGATGGAAATCAGAGCCAGCGGGGTAGCAGTGTTGGCGATATTGCCGATTGCCTTGTTGATAAATACAGGGAAGTGAAGATTCAGAAAAGCAAAGGGCAGAGAAATCAGGATACTCAGCAAAATCGGATTTTTAAACACATTGATGACCGTCGTTTTTAAATCCGGTTTTTGTCCTCCGTTCTCTCCCTTCAGAGTAAGGATGACAACCGCAAATATGTTGTACAGCGGTACCGCACCGATAATCATGAGAGGAGCCATACCGGCACCGTCGTACATATTGTCGATAAAAGCCAGCCCGAGGATGGCGGCACTGCTTCGATAGGATGCCTGAATAAAGGCGCCCTTTTCTTCCTCTTTTCTCATGAACAATTCCGTCAGTCCCCAGAGGACGAGGATGGTGACAAGGGTGACGCAAAAACAGAACAGGACATAGCCGCCGTTGAAGTTGGCGCGGATGTCATTTTCTGTCAGATCTTTAAATACCAGAGCCGGCAGTGCCACGAGAAAAACGTAGCGGTCGGCGGTTTTTGTGAAATTGTCATTAATTACACCGATTTTATGTAAAATTTTCCCCAAAATAATAAGCAAAAAAATGGGAAGGGTTGCGTTAATGCTGTAAATAAAATTATCCATAACAGTTCCTTTCTTCCGGCCATGCGGTCGCCGGCTGCCAAAAATAGTATACCATGGGATGTCAAGGTGGTCTATGAATAAATTTATTTTGTAATAATATGGTTTGAATCCGTAGTATATGGATGGAGGTGAAAAAATGGAGGATCAGCTGATTATAAAATTGTTTCAGAAAAGATCGGAAGAAGCGATACACGCTTTGGAAGAAAAATATGGTTCGTTGTGTACCATGGTGGCAAAGCGGATTGTAAAGGATGATCAGGATGCCAGAGAGTGCTTGAATGATACTCTATTTGCGGTATGGAATAGAATACCGCCTGAAAATCCCAATCCATTGATTTCTTATGTGTGCCGGGTGGCAAAAAATATCGCATTAAAAAAATACGAATATTTGCATGCCGAGAAAAGAAATTCGGAATATGAAATTGCCCTGGGTGAATTAGAGAGTTCATTAAGCGGGAACGAACTGGTGGAAAATGAACTGCTTGCGCAGGAACTTCGTGTCGCAATCAATGAATTCTTGAAAAGGCAAAAGAAATCGGACCGCGTTTTCTTTGTAAGACGATATTGGTTTTCAGAATCAATTTCAGAAATTGCTGCCACTTATGGCAAAAGTAACAATTATGTTACTGTCCATTTGCACAGAACGAGAGAAAAATTAAAACAATATCTGGTGAAGGAAGGACTGATAGAATGAAGAAAAAAGAGATTGAGAACATGTTAAATGGAATTGATGATAAGTACTTGGCGGAAGCAATTGGTTCGGCAAGAGTGACGGTGAAACCGTATCGTAAAATAGCCGCAGCTGTTGTGCTGGGATTGGTTTTGTTGGGGACGGGGACATCGGTACTTGCGGCAACCAACAGCACATTTCGCAACTGGATTCGCTCCTTTTATGTGAGGGAAACTCATTCGGATCTTGGCAAGGGGATACAGGTCTCTGAGGTGAAGGAGAAGAAAGATTCGTATTACTTGACTCTGAATCATTTACCCAAAGGATATCAGACGAAGGGAAACGATACGAGCTGCTATTATGGAGCGGATGGAGATACAGATTTTTTCACGGTGGCATATTTTCATTTGCAGACTGATTTTACCAATATTCTGCCTATGGCAAAAGATTTGGAAAACTATCAGACGGCATCCGGCACGGTATATTTTGCCTCAAGTAAATATGAACACAGGGCGTGGCTGTTGTTTGAACAGGAGGGATATATGCTGGAACTGCGTGACAGGAATAAAGTATTGTCCCGGGAGGAGATTCGGAGAATCATGGAGGGTGCAACGGTAAGCACGGAAAAACCTTCGGTCCTGTATGAAACATTGGAATGGACGGAAGATTTGCAGGAATCCTATACCAAATTTTTGGCAAAGTATAGGTAATCATCTATAAAAATATGGGAGTGCAGGAATCCCCTCGTTGCAATTTTACGGGCACAGGTAACCTTT
>JALENH010000102.1 GCA_022767895.1 Eubacterium sp. | reverse complement strand
GAGAAAAAAGGATTGACGCAGGCCCTGGCGGCACCTATTGTCATTTCGTTGTCTGGGCGTGAGATAGAAGTGTTGGAGCAATACAGAGAAACATTTGAAGAAATTGGTTTCCGGCTGGAGTCTTTTGGGGACCGGGAATATCTGATTACCGGTATACCGGCGGACTTTTTAAATCTGGCTCCCAAAGATCTTTTCCTGGAAATGCTCGATAGTTTGCTGCAGGAAAATGCCAGGGTAAAACCGGAGCTGGTGCTAGACCACTGTGCGACTATGGCATGTAAGGCGGCAGTAAAAGGGAATCATGCCATGTCTTATGCGGAGGCAAAGGAACTGATTGGACAGATGCTTCAGATGGACCAGCCTTATCACTGTCCTCATGGACGGCCGACCACGATTGCCATGAGCCAATATGAATTTGAGAAGAAGTTTAAGAGAATTATATAAAAAAAAGTAGTTTTGTCTCCAGGAAGGAGGGAGGATGAATGAAACAGCCAATTCTTGTTTTGACCGGTCCAACGGCAGTGGGGAAAACGGAAACCTCTGTTCAACTGGCAAAAGCCGTGAATGGTGAAATTATTTCAGCAGATTCCATGCAGGTTTACCGGCATATGGATATTGGTACCGCTAAAATTCGTCAGGAGGAGATGCGGGGGATTCCTCACTATCTTGTGGATGAATTTGAGCCGAACGAAGAATTCAATGTGATGATTTTTCAAAAACGAGTGAAGGAATATTTGAAAGACATCTATGCAAGACATAAAATTCCTATTCTTGTTGGCGGAACCGGATTTTATATCCAGGCGGTTCTATATGATATTGCTTTTACAGAAAATCAGGGAGATGACCATTTCCGTCGGGAAATGCAGGAACTTGCAAAAACAGAAGGAGAGAATGTGTTGCATGAAAAACTGCGACAGGTGGATCCGGAATCAGCAGAATCGATTCATCCCAACAATGTTAAGCGTGTAATCCGGGCACTGGAATATTATCATTTTACCGGAGAAAAGTTCTCGGTGCACAATGAGGTGGAGAGACAGCGGGAGTCTCCCTATCAGTTTCTTTATGTGGTGTTGAATATGGATAGGGAGAAATTATACCGGCGAATTGACCAGAGGGTGGATCAGATGATGGAAGAGGGGCTTGTTAAAGAAGTGGAATCGCTGCTTGCCCACGGCTATGGCCGGAATCTTGTGTCCATGCAGGGGCTTGGTTACAAGGAAATTGCGGCAGCACTTTCCGGGGAATGCAGTCTGTCTGACGCCGTTTATCAGATTAAGCGGGATACGAGGCATTTTGCCAAGAGACAGCTGACCTGGTTCCGGAGAGAACGCGAAGTTACAATGATTGATAAAGAACAATTTGACAACACGGAAGCGCTTGTGGAAGAGATTATCCGCCTGGCAAGAGAAAAGGGCGTTTTATAATGGAGGAAAATATGAAATTAGAAGAAATGTATAAACAATTTGGTATACAAGAAGACGTCATTGCCTTTGGTAATGACGTGCTGCGGGATATAGAAGAACGTTTTGTAAAAATTGATGAAAGAGCAGAGATAAATCAATTGAAAGTAATTCATGCCATGCAGAAAAACAGAGTAAGCGAAAATCACCTGTGGGGGACAACAGGGTATGGGTATAATGATTCCGGACGAGATACACTGGAGGCAGTCTATGCCGATATTTTCCAAGCAGAGGATGCTCTTGTGCGGTCTCAGATTACCTGTGGTACTCATGCGCTTACCATCGCCTTGTCCTCCATTCTGCGGCCTGGTGATGAATTGTTGTCGCCGGTAGGGAAGCCCTATGATACGCTGGAAGGCATTATTGGCATGGAGGGAACCAATACAAAAGGATCTCTTCGGGAGTTTGGCGTTCATTACCGACAGGTGGACCTTGTAGGGGATAGCGAGTTTGATTACGAGGGAATACGGGCGGCTCTGAATGAAAAAACAAAACTAGTGACGATACAGCGTTCCAAAGGATATGCTATGAGAAAAACATTTTCGGTGGAACAGATTGGAGAATTGATCCGATTTATCAAGGGAATTCGGCCGGATGTGATTTGCATGGTAGACAACTGTTACGGGGAATTCGTGGAAACCATAGAACCCTCTCAGGTGGGGGCAGATCTGTGTGTGGGATCGCTGATTAAAAACCCGGGGGGCGGATTAGCTCCTCTGGGAGGATATATCGTTGGCCGGAAGGATTTGGTGGAACTGGCGGCATACCGACTGACGGCCCCGGGGCTTGGAAAGGAAGTAGGTGCATCTCTGAATGTCAACAGTTCTTTTTATCAGGGGCTCTTTCTGGCACCCACTGTTGTTGCCAGTGCACTGAAATCGGCCATTTTTGCTGCCAATCTTTATGAAAGACTGGGGTTTGAGGCAAGCCCAGGGGGCAACGAGGAAAGACATGATATCATTCAGGCTATTGCGTTTGGTAGTCCGGAGCGTATTATTGCCTTTTGCCAGGGGGTACAGCAGGCTGCTCCGGTAGATGCCTATGTACTGCCGGAACCCTATGCCATGCCTGGTTATCACAGTGATGTCATCATGGCGGCGGGGGCTTTTGTACAGGGCTCTTCTATTGAACTCAGTGCCGATGCACCGATTGAGCCACCTTATAGCGTCTATTTCCAAGGGGGTATTACATGGCCCCACGGTAAGTTGGGTATACTGAAAACATTGCAGAATATGGTGGATGGGGGTTTTGTCGAATTACGGGGTAAAGAATAGAAAATTAAAAAAAATTTCACAGAAAAATCTTAGTTAATAGGTATACTTTTTTTGCTCGATATGGTAAAATATCAATGTTTAGGTAGAATTTGGGTTTCGAAAGGAGCCTGAATGAAAAAAGATAATTTTACAATGAAAGAATTACCGGATTCGGAAAGACCCTATGAGAAGTGTGAAAAAGATGGTGCGGTGGCATTATCCAACGCAGAACTTCTTGCTGTACTTCTCAAATCGGGGACCAGGGACAAGACAAGCCTTTCACTGGCGCTTGAGGTTTTGAATGCTCATCCTTCCTATAAAGGACTGATGGGGTTATACCATCTGACAAGGCAGGACCTGATGCAGATTCAGGGAATTGGTCCGGTGAAGGCAGTTCAGATTTTATGTGCGGTGGAGTTGTCAAAGAGGTTAGCAAAAGAGAGCAAAAGCAGCGCCCCTTATTTTAGCCGCCCCGAGCAACTGGCGGCATATTTTATGGAGGAGATGCGCAATTTAGAGACAGAACATCTGTATCTGGCTGCGATGGATACCAGTGGCAGGCTTCTCTATGATAAAGCGGTGTTCAAGGGAACCATCAACTATTCTGTCGTGAATCCCAGAGAGATTCTTCGTCTGGCACTTCAATGCGATGCTTCCCAGTACGTTGTACTGCACAACCACCCCAGTGGGGATCCTCTCCCCAGCAGAGAGGATATTCAGATGACAAAGCGCCTGATAGAAGCGTCAGATTTGGTTGGTATTCCGTTATCTGACCATATTATCATTGGCGACAACCGTTACATCAGCTTAAAAGAAAGAGGATTTATTTAATTCTGAGAGGAAGAGTGATATGTCAGGAAAAGCAATAGGAATTGATTTTGGTACAAGTTCAATCAAGTTTTATAAAAATGGAGAGGGAATTATTCTACATGAGAAAAGTGTGATTGCCATTTACAACAAGAATCGTACTTTCGCCGTTGGAAATGAAGCCTATGAGATGTATGAGAAGGCACCCGCCAACATTAATGTCTCTTACCCGGTGAAAAATGGTGTCATTGCAGATATTGGCAATATGCAGTCCATGATTGATTATTTCTTTTTAGAGCTGGATGGCAAAAAGAAATTAAAGGGAGCAGAGTATTATATTGCTGTACCCACTGATATTACTGAGGTGGAAAAAAGAGCATATTTTGATTTGATTACCAATACGAATCTCAAACCGAAGAAGATTCACGTTGTGGAGAAACCGGTGGCGGATGCCTTAGGAATGAGTCTTGATATTACAAAATCCACCGGCACGCTTGTGGTTGATATTGGTGCCAACACCACGGAAATTTCCGTTTTGTCCCTGGGCGGGATCGTTCTTAGCAGACTGATACCGATAGGTGGTAACCGGTTTGATGAAGCAATTATTAACAAGATTAAGAAAGACAAGAGTTTTGTGATTGGAGAAAAGACAGCGGAAGAGATTAAAATGACGATTGGTTCCGCCTACGTCACAGACGAGACCATTGATGTGTGCGGACGCAATCTGGTGACCGGACTTCCGAGTGAGATTACCATAAGTTCAGAAGATGTCCATGCCGCATTGAGTGAACTGTTTCAGACGATTGTCGATGCTGTAAAAATCATCCTGGAACGCACACCACCGGAAATTTCTTCCGATATTTATAAAGCAGGTGTTTACATTACAGGTGGCTCCAGCCGAATCAAGGATTTGGGACGGTTTGTATATGATCAGCTTGGTCTCAAGGTGAATTTATGTGAGGAACCGGAGAGTACTGTTGTTATGGGGCTGGGTGCAATTATCGAGGATCCGCATCTGGCAAAACTGACTTTGTAACAGGTGAACGACAAAACGGAGGTGTTTGAATGAAAAAACGCAGGAGGAAAAACTGGATTCATCCGAAGATATTATACATCTGCCTCTCTGTTTTGTGTGTGATGCTGGTACTCCTTTCTTTCAAATTCACGGACCGCTTTGCGGGAGTGAAGGCAACAGTAGGGAATATCGTTACGCCGATGCAGAAAGGAATTAATTCCGTGGGACGTTACATTTCTGACAAGATGGATTTGCTGTCATCAAAGGAAAGTCTGTTGGCGGAAAATGAAGAGCTGCGTAAGAAGTTAAATGACTTAAGTTATGACAATAAGATCCTTGCCAGAGAAAATTCAGAACTGGAAAGTTATCGTGAACTCTATAAACTGGATAAAGTATATCCCGACTATCCGAAAGTGGCTGCCCGGGTGATCAGCAGGGACGGCAACAACTGGTTCCATGTTTTTACAATCGATAAAGGAAAAAAAGATGGTATTAAGGTGGATATGAATGTGATTGCCGGCAATGGACTTGTGGGAATTGTCTCTGAGGTAGGTGAATCTTATGCCAAAGTACGTGCTATTATTGACGACAAGAGCAATGTAAGTTCGATGTTCGAAAAAACAGGTGAAACCTGTATTGTCAAGGGGAATATGGAAAGTATTTACAACGGATACATTGATATTGAGATGATTAGTAACTCTGCCAAAATTTCACAGGGTGACGAGGTGGTGACTTCCCATGTTAGTGACAAATTCCTTCAGGGACTGTCTGTTGGGTACGTGAAAGATGTTGTGAGTGACAAATCTGCTCAGACCAAAACGGCGCATCTGATTCCTGCTGTGAATTTTGATCAGTTGGAGAATGTTCTTGTTATTACACAATTGAAGGACAATTCAGAGATTGAGGATATAAAGAATTATGATTAGAAAACGAATTGCGGCAGCCATTGTGATTTTACTTGCATTTTTGTTGCAAACAACGGTGTTTCAGCCAATCAAACTGGCCGATGCCGTTCCCAATCTGTTATTGGCTGTGACGATTACTTATGGTTATCTGAGAGGCCGGACCTCCGGCCTTGTTATTGGATTTGTGTGCGGACTTTTGCTGGATTGTATGTACGGAAGTGTGATTGGGCTATATGCATTTATTTTTCTAACGATTGGTTTTGTTGTTGGATTTTGTCGCAAGATTTATTTTACAGATAGTCTGATACTGCCTATTGTATTGATTGCTTCCGGTGATTTTGCTTATTGCATGTATTTTTATATTACAGAATTTTTGATGCGTGGACGTCTTCATTTTTGGTTTTATGTCCTGCACAAATTTTTGCCTGAGATTCTATATACAACCTTGGTAGGAGTCCTTGTATATGGATTCCTGTCCAGGCTGGATAAAAAATTTGACAGTAAGAGAAAGGAGATATAACAGATGTTTGACAGTATACTGGATTCTTTGAAAGATATTGTGAAATCAAGATTTTTTACTCTTGTCACAACTTATGTTGTGCTATTTAGTATACTGATTGGGCGTATGTTTTACCTTCAGATTGTCAAGGGAGAGACCTATGACAAGGAGGCTTCCTTGCAAAAGCAGAAAATAAAAACCATTAAAAGTCCCAGAGGGAAAATTTATGATTGTAATGGCAGACTGCTTGTGACAAACGAGCAAAGCTATTCCATCACCATTGAGGATTCTGGTGAATTGACGGAAAATAAAGATAAAAATGCCATGATTGAAAAATGTATTGCTCTGATTGAAAAAAATGGTGATGAACTGGATGTGGAATTCCCCATTTCCATTACCCAAAAGGGAAAATTCAAATATAATGTTAATCATGCAGCAGAACTTCGCTTCAAGAGGGATATTTTCTTCTGCAAATCGGTGAATGAACTGACTCAGAAGCAGCAGGATATGACGGCAGAGGAATTGTTCCGTTATATCCGTACTGTGGATAAGGTCAATACGGTTCGTTTTTTTGACAAAGAGGAGACCTATTCGGATGAGGAAGCAATCCGTATTATGACAGTACGATATGCTCTGTTGATGAATACGTATTCCAAGTACGATCCTATTACACTAAGTTCAAATGTGTCTGACAAAACAGTGGCAGCCATTAAGGAAAGCTCTGCGGAACTTCCCGGTGTGGAAGTATCGACGGAGATGAACCGTGTATATTATGACAGCCAGTATTTCTCTCATATTATCGGTTATACCGGGTTGATTTCTTCTGAAACACTGGCGGAGATAAAAGAAGAGGATCCCAATACGGAATATACTTCAGCAGACCAGATTGGAAAGACGGGGCTTGAAAAGGAATTTGAAGATGAGCTCAAGGGCTCAAAAGGGTCCGAAACCCTTGTGATTGACAGCAGTTCCCGTGTGGTTAGTTCCAAAAAGACCAAAGATGCTGTGGCGGGAAATGATATTTATCTGACCATTGATTCGGATTTACAGAAAGCTACTTACAAGCTGGCAGAAAAGCAGATTGCAGGTATTCTTACCTCTAAACTGGTAAATGGTAAAGGACATGGTACAAAGGGAAAGGATGCCAAGGGCATCTTGATTTCCATATATGATGTGTATGATGCGCTGATTCAAAATAGTATTATTGATGTGTCGCATTTTAATAAAAGCGATGCTACCTCGTTGGAAAAATCCATATATACGGCCTTTTCCTTTTCGAAGAAAAATGCAGCTGCTATGGTAAAGAAGCATTTGCGGGTAACAAATAAGGCCGTTGGTAGTCAGATATCCGATACAGCGGATGAATACTTGGATTATGTTTTCAGTATGTTGAAAACGAATCAGATTTTTCATTCCAGTACAATGGATACAACCAGTTCCATGTATAATAAATACGTAAATGATAAAATCAGTCTCAGTGAGTTGCTGGTTTATGCTATCAAGAACAACTGGATTAATCTGGATAATTTGGATATTGATGATAATTATTATAGTTCTGAAGAGGTCTTTCAGAAAATTGTGGATTATGTTTTGGATGAAATCCAGGATGATTCCCTGTTTGACAAGAAGGTCTATCATACCATGGTGGAGGAGGGAACGATATCAGGACGGGAAATCTGTTTGCTTCTCTATGACCAGGGAGTATTAAAAAAGAATGCAACAACCTATGCAAAATTAAAAGCTGGTATGGTTTCTCCGTACAATTTTTTGAAATCCAAAATTCGTTCACTGGATATTTCGCCGGGAGAATTGGGGTTGACTCCATGCTCCTGTGCGGTCATAGTAACAGATGTAAAAACAGGAAAAGTGAAAGCACTCACCTCTTATCCGAGCTATGATAATAATAAGTTTGCAAATTCAGTCGACAGTAACTATTATGGTAAGATTAGTACAAGCAGTGCTTCGCCCCTGATAAATCGTGCTACCCAGCAAAAAGCCGCTCCGGGTTCCACCTTTAAGATGGTTACGGCCACGACAGCTTTGGAGGAGGGACTTATTAATCCGTATAGCCGGGTTAGAGATGGCGTGCAGTTTACAAAAATCAACAAACCATGGCCGAAATGCTGGAGTACCGTTTCTCATGGCAACATTAATGTATCTCAGGCAATCCAACATTCCTGTAACTACTTTTTCTATGAGATGGGTTATCAGCTTGGCAATGGTCACAAGAATATAGTCGACAATGAGCGTGGGTTAAGTAAACTGAAAAAGTACGCAGATAAGTACGGACTTACAGAAAAATCCGGCATTGAACTGTCAGAGGCAGATCCGACATTCTCGGATGTGGATGTTGTCCGCTCATCCATCGGACAGGGCTCCCATAGTTATACGCCGGTGCAGATGTCCCGTTACGTAACAACCATTGCCAACGGTGGAACCTGTTATGATTTAACGCTGATTAGTAAAATTAAGGACGTAAAGACAGGAGATAAGTCGAAAAAGGATTCCAATGTAAGGAATAAGCTGAACTTCAAATCCACTACACTGCCGGCTATTCGGAATGGTATGAAAAATGTTGTGCAGGCAGGCAGTATTAAATCGCTGTTTGCCAATGTTCCGGTTACAGTGGCGGGTAAGACCGGTACGGCCCAGATTACCAATAATGAGCCAAACCATGCGTTGTTTGTAAGTTTTGCACCGTATGAAAATCCGGAAATTTCGGTGACGGTTGTTATACCGAACGCTTTTTCCTCTTCCAATGCGGCAGAACTGGCTAGTAAGATTTACCAGTATTATTATGATAAAAATTCCAGAAAGAAATTGATTAACAGCAAGGTATCAAGTCCGGCTATGGGAAGTACCCGGCAAACAGATTAAGGAGTTGTGAAAATGAAAAAAGCACCTGTAGTAATTAAAGGGAATAAATCCGGTATCCGAATCGTTCTGGATCAGGAACTTTCCTTTGAAGACCTGTTAGAAGAAGTAAAGAATAAATTCCGGGAAAGTTCAGATTTTCTTGGTGATGCCCAGGTGGCGGTTTCTTTCGATGGGCGAAAATTGGATGAAGAAGAAGAGGCAGTACTTCTTCAATGCATCAAAGATAATTCTAAACTTCAGGTGGTTTGTCTTGTGGATGAAGACAAAGAGAGGGAAGAATTATTTAATCGCAGTCTAAATGAACAGCTTATGGCACTTAATTCCAATACCGGACAATTTTTTAAAGGAAATCTTCGCTCCGGACAGGTCATGGAATTCGAGACCAGCATTGTGATTCTTGGAGACATCAATGTGGGGGCTCAGGTCGTGTCAACGGGGAATGTCATCGTTCTGGGAAATCTTTTGGGGACTGTTTATGCAGGTGCTGCCGGGAAAGAAAACGCATTTATTGTTGCCCTTAAAATGGATCCGATGCAGATTCGTATCAGCGATGTAATTGCCCGGTCTTCCGATGAGAAACATGAAGTTCCTGCAGAACCGCAAATCGCTTATCTGCGTGATGGAGCAATATACATCGATACCCTGTCAAGAAAGACTTTGATAGATATTGATGTTTCATATTGATATATGCCATATAGTTGGTGAAAGGAGAGAAATTTATGAGTGAAGTAATTGTTATTACATCTGGCAAAGGGGGAGTTGGTAAAACAACTACCACGGCCAATGTAGGAACAGGATTAGCCAAGGAGGGGAAAAAGGTAGTTCTGATTGATACCGATATAGGACTTCGAAATCTGGATGTGGTAATGGGGTTGGAAAACCGTATCGTTTACAATCTTGTGGATGTGATTGAAGGAAATTGCCGCATTAAGCAGGCGCTGATTAAAGATAAGAGATATCCGAACCTTTATTTGCTTCCATCTGCTCAAACGAGGGATAAATCAGCTGTTTCTCCAGAACAGATGGCAAAATTGACGAAAGAATTGAAAGAAGAGTTTGATTACATACTGTTGGATTGTCCGGCGGGAATTGAGCAGGGATTCAAGAATGCAATTGCTGGTGCTGATCGTGCAATTGTTGTTACAACACCGGAAGTTTCTGCAGTAAGGGACGCTGATCGTATCATTGGTCTTTTAGAAGCCAATGAGATTGGGCGTACCGAATTAGTTGTGAACCGTCTGCGTGCGGATATGGTAAAACGAGGAGATATGATGTCCAGTGATGATGTGGTGGAGATTCTGGCAGTGGATTTACTTGGTGTTGTACCGGATGATGAGAGTATTGTAGTATCCACGAACCAGGGAGAGCCGTTAGTGGGCAGCAAATCCCTTGCCGGACAGGCCTATGAAAATATTTGTCACCGGATTATGGGAGAAGAGGTTGCGTTTCTGGATTTATTCCAGAAGAACGGATTCTTTTCCAAAATTAAGAATAAATTCAAAAGCTAAGGAGATGAATCGTAATGGGATTTGCAGATTTTTTTAGAAAAAAATCGTCCAGTAATGTAGCAAAGGATCGATTGAAGATGGTTCTTGTGTCAGACCGGGCCAACTGCTCTCCAGACATAATGGAACAGATTAAAAATGATATTATTCATGTGCTATCCAAATATGTTGAGATTGATTTGGACGGACTGGATATTAAAATTGAGCAGACAGAGTCGGAGGGGAGTAATGGTATGGTACCGGCCCTGTTTGCGAATATTCCGATTAAGGATATGAAACAGGCAGGCAAGACAAAATAATAGATCAACTAGGTGGTAAATCATGAGAAATAGAATTGAGAAATGGCTTCAAATAAAACGATATAACTGGAGAAATTATGATGTGTTTCTCGTTGTTGTTGTGCTGATTTTGTCTTTAATCAGCTCTTATGTGATTTCCATTGTCAATCCGGACATTTCGATAAAAAGACAACTGGTTGGTGTCATTG
>JALENH010000083.1 GCA_022767895.1 Eubacterium sp. | reverse complement strand
CATTCCAGATTCATCATCCGTCGGAATCCTTTGTCCCTTTCAGTTAGTGTAACATCACCGGATGACACTGGCGTGACTGTAAAGTGACAGAATTCCAAGGCGAAAGGAACTCCCTTTTTCAATCATTCCATTTTTCCCTTTAAAAGCCCTGGTCCGCAACCGGTGCCATATAATTACTGGAGAATAACACCTGCTTTTCAACATTAAATGGAGTCAGGGCGCCGGTAGGTTCCGTATTCAGAGCGGTATTGTCCGTAGGCAGCCACACCTGTGCTGTCTTATTCCACCGCATACCAATGCGGATTCCCTGCCAGTGCTCCATCACTTTCTGTTCACCGCCATCCGTCTCTTCTGTATATCTCTGTGGACACACAGTAATGTATCCTTTCGCCAGATCGCCACAATACACATACTCATCCATGACAATCTGCCATTTCGTTTTGTCCGCCATACCACCTTCCGGTGTATAATTGTTATATGGCGTTGCCCCCTTCAGATAAGCCCGGGAAGCAAAGGTACTGACATTTAGTGCCGTACCATCCTTGCATAAAACCTGCTTATTTCCGAAACCGCAAATCTGCTGTTTGGCATAATTACTCAACTGATAACTGGAACCGGTAACTGTTCCTGCGCCACTCATGAGAGTATCTAACATCTTGTAAACCTCTCCGGTATAGTTACCCAATCCGTTGTAAACAAAATTATCCAGTGCAACAACGTAGAGGGAACCAACAACGAACGGATCATCACAATTCTTTATGACATATTCAATCTGGGCATTCGTTGTAGGCCATGGATTGAAGCTGACATATTTTCTGGTCAGTTCCTTGGGGAGATTCTCCGTCAAACCTGTTTCTTCATTCTGATAGGAATAGTATCCTGTAAATTTTTCCTCTGTCACAGACCACTTCACCTCAGGAGAAACCGGCTCTTCCTGTGTCGGATTATCGGTAGACGGTGTATCGGTAGACGGTGTGTCGGTAGACGGTTTTCCTGTGGACGGTGTACCTGTAGACGGAGAACCGTTACCTGAGGTACCCGTTGTTTTCCCGGAAGTTCCTCCCGTGGAACCGGTGTTGGAACTGCTGCCCTTCACCGTGACACGAATGGTCTTTTTTAACACCTTCTTATTCTTCCCCTTACTCTTTGTTGTAACAGTGACGTTTGCACTACCGGCCTTTACAGCCGTAATGGTAAGGCTTGTTACCCCTTTTGTGTTTGCCTTCCCAGCTTTCACTTTAGCAACGGATTTGTTGGAAGATTTGACACTTACTGTTTTCTTCACCTTGCCGGAAACCTTCACTGTTGCCTTGATTTTTGCCTTCGCGCCTACAGCAAGAGAGACCGTTGTTTTTGATACCTTGAGGCTTTTGACATACTTTTTCTTTGCCGCCTTCGTATCTGTTCCCTGAACAGACAGTACCAGTGCAGCCATCAAAAGCAGTGACAAAAAGCACATCATTCCTTTTTTCTTCATACTTCTTAACCTCCATAATAGTGAATCCTACGCTACCACTCTCATTATATGAAGGTCATTTGTTTTCCGCATGACACGAAAGTACTATTTTCTATATTTTATTTCGTACTGATTACCATACCGCTTACTCTGGCTTCGATGGCAAGGGCTGTTCTGCTCTCACAGCCGGTCTTCTCCATCATATGGCGGATATGGTTTTTCACAGTATTTTCCGAGATATTCAGTTTTTTGGCAATCACTGCATTGGAAGCTCCCGTGGTCATAATCCGCAGTACTTCCAGTTCCCTCCCGGTGAACTCCTCACTGCTTGCCAAACCGAGACATACCTTAGGTGCTTCCTCCGGATAAACGGATTCTCCTGCCATGGTGCGGTTCATCACCTCCAGTATGGTTTCCCGGGATGCCTCCTTGTACCAGAAACTCTCAATCCCAATCTCACGGGCGCGCTTCAGCCACGAGGCCTCCGGCATGGAAGTAACCGCAATGATTTTGATTCCCGGCTGGTTTTTCTTAATTCGCTCGGCCGCATCCAGACCATTGGAACCGTCCGCCATAAGGATATCCATAAGAACAAGATCCACCGGTGTCTTCAGAACATAGGCGTCGGCAAACGCCGCCGTTTCCACCGCATAGACCATCTCATAGTTCTCTGCCGATTCTACATACATTTCAAAAAGCTTGCGCGATACGAACTGATCATCTACAATCATCACCCGGGTTTTACTCATCGTCTGTCCTCTCCTTTTGGAAGTTCTATATGCAGTACAAAACGTGGTGTACTCTCTATCGTCATTTTTCCCCCTGCCGTCTCCACCGTATGCCGCAGATCTTTCAAGCCGCCGGTTTCCTCAATCATCCCCTGCGGGGGAGTGCCGTCATTTCTCAGTTCTGCCTCTACTCCCTCTCCGCCTGTCCGGACGGAAAGATACAGTTTGCTTCCATTGGCGTGCTTAACCGTATTGGTCAGACATTCATGCAGTGCCGCAATCAGGATTGCCCGCTCCTTCTCCTTTTCCGGCAGCTGTCCGTCACACAGTATTTCCACATCCACGGCACGAGCGGCCTGCAAAAGCATCTCCCAGGTATCACTGTCCTTGTCCGGCATTGCCTCATGGCGCATAACCGCTATCGTATACCGCCACAAAAACAGAAGATTTTCCCTCTCCCGCTTTGTTCCCGGCTGCTCCAGATAAGAGCGAAAGGCAAGCAGAGAGCGCCCCACATCGTCATGCACCTGCCTCTTAGCCGCCAGAATCTCATCCTCTGCCGTAATTCGCTCAATTTCACGGTTGTACTGATGCAGGCGCTCATTGACCTGCTTAAGACTCTGGTTTCTCTCCTCCAGTTCCCGACTCAGATGCCACTGCTTCGTCACATCACAGGCCACCATCTCATGTATCTTCATGCGGCCCACTTTCAAAATATCCCGTCGGAAATCCCATACCTTTCCATCTCCGGTATGAATCAGCCCATCCACATTCTCTTCCCGCCTCTCCTTCAAATGCTGCCAGAACAATTCCGCATTGAGAATTTCTGTCTGAAATAATTCAGCACTCATCCGATTCATCTGCATATTGACAAGTAGAGGCTGGCCATCCTCGGAGAAAAAGCAGATACCATCCGGCAAAGCATCCAGACTTTCTTTAATCGCTCCCGGCGTCAGTTTTTCCTTCTTCTTTTTCCTCATCACCGCATACAGTATGATTTCCAAAACAGCCATGACAGACATGAGAAAAACCGTCACAAACCAGGGCACATCTCCCACCACATCTGCCAAAAAGGCAAGGGAAGCACCTCTTGCAATATGGAAATTCACATCCGTGAGTCCCTGCAGGAAAATCACGGCACCCGCAGCAAGGATAGCAGCCGATGACACATAGAAAATCCCCAGACGCCGCTCACAGGCAGTCACTAACATCACCATGGCAGCCACCATCAAGAAAATAACGCAAATGCCACAGACTCCCCGGATTATGGGTGAAAGCTCATAATAGTACATCATACGCCCTCACCTCCAATCGGCAGGACCAGCGAAATATGTTCTGTCTGTCCACTTATTTCCAGGCGATAGCTGCCACCCAGTGCCTCAATCTCCTGTCGTTTTTCCTGTTCTGACATCATTTTCCCCGGAGCATTCAGTTCCATCTGTAACAGGAGAACCTCCTCCGTCAAATCCAAATCCAGAAGGAGTGCATCAGCACCGGGGAGTGCCGACTCCAGAACAGTTTGAAAAAATTCGTAGACAAACAGTACCTTCTCCCCCTGCAGCCTGCCCTCACCCTGATATCGTCCATGGGTTTTTACGCCATACAACCGAACGTATTCCAGCGATTCCGCCATCGAGAGTCCCAGTTCCCCACTGTCAATCCAACCATTTTTCCGTGCAATGAGAAACAGATTGGAATGCCGTTTCACATAGGCATTCAGTATACAGGCAAACTTCATCCTCTCCTCAAATTCTGCCTCATCACGGACCGGTTCATCCAGAAGTTCACCAATCAGGTCCAGCTGTGGACTAACACTCTTTGCCATGGCGTCATATAGTTCATGCTGCTGTTCCAGCCGTGCTTTCTTCTCCGCAATTTGATTCTCCGCTTCCAGCATGACATTTTCTTCTTCCAGTACATTCCCCAGATCTTCCAGTTTTTCATTCAACCGATTGAGCTCCGTCAAATCCCTTAACCAGTATCCAAAACCGCCCTGTATCCGGTGACTTCGGAGTTCAACACTACCATTCTCCAAAAGAACAGACTGATCCTCCGCCTGTCTCACCTGTTCCGGCGTAACCGAGATACTATGCTCAGACCGATACCGGATTATCCCCTCATTGTCCATAATTCCGGCTCCAATGGAAGAGGCATTCCAGAAATCACCGTAGCCGTCATTG
>JALENH010000064.1 GCA_022767895.1 Eubacterium sp. | reverse complement strand
ATGCGGTGGACCATGCGCAGGACGGCGATATGATTATTCTTCTGGGGAAAGGGCATGAAGAATATCAGGAAATTAATGGTGTAAAACATCATTACAGTGAGAGGGAAGCCGTGCAGAATGCGTTGGCGAGATTAAAATAGTGTTATTCCATTTAGTCGGTTTAAACGGCAGATAAACGACCAGACGACACTATAAATGTATTTTAGTTTATGATAAAATACATTTATAGTGTTTTTTGAAAGGAATTAGAATACAATATGATTTTGACTTGATGATTGCAGAATATTATAATAATTATTATAATGAAAAGGTAAAAGATATACATAAGTTTGAATATCAGGCTCAATTATTTGTTTTAAATGAAATTAGGAAATCTTACGATATTAGTTTTGAGGAGGTCGGTTATCATGGCTGAAAAAACATATGTAATTGACGATCGAATTGTTGTAAAGGAAAAATATTTAAGAATGTCTAGCGAAGAGCGACAAAAAGCAATTCAGGAAATTATTCGCGAGGATACTGCAAAAAGGAGGAAAATGTACCTGCCTATACAAAAACAATAGAAGAGGATATTTTTAGAATGATTGGTATCTAAAAATATCCTCTTGATTTATGGTGCGTGTTTTCCCCCCTAAATATTCAAAACCACATCTGGCAGTTTCTGCCCATCCGCCGTGATTTTTACATTCGATAGAAAGGCATAGGAATTGGATTTGGCACGGGTTATCATAACATCATAGGTTCCCGTGGGCAGGGAGGCCTTATAATTTCCATTCTGTATCTCGTCAATGCCAAAGATCTTTTCATCAATTCCCAGTCCCGGAGTGCACTTTTTGGGGAGGAACTGAATGAGTACGTCATTGATTCCCTCGCCTTTGCTGTTTTTTACCGCTAGGGTAATGGTGGCTCCATTTTCTACATAAACTGTCCAGGAAACACTTGTTTTCAATTCAGGGTTATTGGCATCCGTAACGGTTACCGAGAGCGGATACACACCTTCCTTTTCGAGATAGCCGGATGACCAGCCGCCGGAATTGACGCTGATTCCCCAGTCGTTTTTCCCTATTTCATAAAGATAAGAACCGCTGCCGCCGCCCACTGCCATCAGTTGTCCGATATTGACCTGGGAAGCACCGGATGGAAGATAAAAATAGGCATCATCTATGGCCGCCGCCAGAGATTTTTCGTCATAGATACCAAAATACAGGGTGTGAATAAAGGTGTTGCCTGCTTCGTCGATACCAGTCAGTTTCGTCTTGTAATTTCCGGTTTTCAAGAAGGTGCCGTATAAAGTGAAATAATTGTTGCTTTGCTGTTCCTTTACGGTAATTCCCGGTGGCAGATCCTCTGCTTTTACGTTAAGATAGCCGGTGATATCAGAACTGCGTCCCATATACACATAGTACTCCAGGTTGCTTCCTACACTACGGGTCAATTTTGTTGACTCTGTATGGCTTGCCCGGGAAGGAATATACTGTGTGGTTTTTTCCTTCGTCTTACCGGTCAGTCCTGCCACAGACAGTGTCAGATAGTCCATGGAAGCCAGAGAGTCTTCTTCGTTGATAAACAAAAGGTAGGAGCGATTGCTTTCCTTTTGGATATCAATGGCTTGCAGTGGGTACTTACTGTTTGTATTCAGATACACTTTTTTGCTCATGGTTACAGCATCCTTTGTCAGATGAAAGTCCCGGGTCAGGGCAACCCGGATTACCTGTGGGTGCAATACCTCTACATTTTGAATGCTGATGGTATTGTCTACCGGTGCCGCCGGTGTTGGTGCTGTGGTTGGCTGCGGTGTCGGTGTTGGCTGTGAGGAAGCCTTATTGACAACAGTTACCTGAATCACTGCCTTTTTCTTTTTATTTTTTGTGGAAGTCACAGTGATTTTAGCAGAACCTGTTTTCTTTGCTTTTACCACACCCTTTTTGCTCACGGTAACAACCTTTGTTTTGGAAGATTTGTAGGTTACCTTTTTATAAGCCTTCTTGTTAGGGGTAACGGTAACTTTGACTTTCAGTGTTGCAGTTTGCCCCTTCTGCAACGTCATTTTCTTGCTGTAAGGTGCTTTTACGGCTACCTTTTTCACTTTCACTTTTGGTGCCTTTGCTATTCCCGGTACCGGGACATTGCCGACGCCGGCGAGCAGACAAAACAGTAAAAGAAAACTGATGATTTTCTTATTTTTTTTCATGAAATTCTCCTCCTATGCTTTCTCAATCGTGACGGATACGGAAACCGTATTTTCACCGGAAAACTGATATTTTTTTACTCCGATATAATAAATTTTTCCTGCTTCCAATTCATAGGTAAGTTTAAAATTCCGTCCCGTGCCTCCACTATCGCTATAAATAAGCTGTTCAGCGGTGCTGTCATACAATTTTGCATAAGTATCTTCTGTTCCGCTGGAATAAATCGAATAGGTTCCGGTTTCTGCCGGGGTAAAGGAAGTCATGGTATACAACTCTCCCTGGAGAATCAGTGACTGTGTGCCCAAGGAGACAGGCGTGATTTGTGGCGTCAGTTCCTTTTTGACAGCGGTTATCCGGATGCCCTGATTCTTCACCGTAAAGCTTATTTCGTAAATGGAAGGTGATAAAAACTCATTTTCTTTCGGCTTTGTGCAGTAAGTGTATGTTCCCG
>JALENH010000040.1 GCA_022767895.1 Eubacterium sp. | reverse complement strand
TGTGGTACTCAGCGATACAAAGTGGAGCTGGGTGGACAAAACGGAGCTTCCGACTGTTACCAACAATGGTTATAAAGCAGTGATGAGCGTTACGGATTATGACAATTATGACTACTCAAATGTTGCAGATTATGACGAGATAACCCATACAATCATAAGGACTATTGCCGTAAAGGTAAATAAATCGCAAAATACACCGAATATGCCTTCTCTTACCATGAACGTGGAAAACAACGTTACGAAGGTAAGTGATATTACCTTACCGGAAGGCTGGGCATGGCAGGATGCGGACAAAGACACAGCACTTACGGTTGGAACAGCGGTAGCGGCAACTGCAGTATATACCGGTGCGGATCAAGGAAACTACGAGACAGAAAGTGTAGAGATCAGCATTACAAGATTAGAATGTACCCATGCGACTACAGAAGTTAAGGATGCGAAAGACGCAACTTGTACCGAAAAGGGCTATACCGGTGACACTTACTGTAAGGATTGTGGAGTGAAGTTGGCTGACGGAACAGAGATAGCAATGACCGATCATAAATGGGACGCAGGAAAAGTAACAAAGGAGCCGACAGAAACGGCAGAAGGTGTAAAGACCTATACCTGCAGCGTCTGCGGTGAGACAAAGACGGAAGCAATTCCGAAAAAGACAGCAACTACACCACAGCCGGGAACAGATGATACGGCTGCACCACAGCCGGGAACAAATGATACGGCTGTGCCGCAGAAGGGTGCTGTGGTAATAGATGATAAGAAGGTTGCAAAGGTTAAGGTTACAGATGTGAAAAAGAAGGAAGTCGAATGTAAGGGACCTGCCAATAAGAAAGCAAAGACCGTTAGTATTCCGGCTACCGTTAAGATGAATGGCGTGACATATAAGGTAACCAAGATAGCTGACAATGCATTTAAGAACAATAAGACCGTAACCAAGGTAACGGTGGGAAGCAATATCAAGACCATTGGAAAGAATGCATTCAGCGGTGCAACGAAGCTTAAGACCGTAAAGATTGGCAAGAATGTAACCAAAATTTCCGATAAGGCATTTTATAAGTGTACTTCCCTCACTAAGATTACCATTCCTTCCAAAGTAAAGAAGATTGGCAAGCAGACATTCTATGGCTGTACGAAGCTAAAGACCATTACCATTAAGACCACAAAGCTTACCAGAGGCAAGGTGGGAAGCAAGGCATTTAAGGGCATATACGCTAAGGCAACAGTAAAAGTTCCTAAGAGTAAGTATGAGGCTTATAAGAAGCTTCTGAAGGCTAGGGGACTTGGGGCTAAGGCTGTTATTAAGAAGTAAACTTTGTGTTGTAATTGGCCCTGAATGGTAAAACAGATTAATAGGAAGGACGCATGGAACAGTAAAATGTGAACCATGTGTCTTTTTCTTTACAGATGAGGTGGTGAAATAACGTGGAACAGTTTAGTGGTATATGGTAGGAAGACAGGAGGAGCTTCAGATTGTATCGTTTGATTGGCTCCTCCCCCGAAAATATTCATATATTCCCTTTTTGTTTCATAATTCGAATGTGCTTACATCATACTGAATTTGAGACTGGTAATTTCCAAAAAGCGTAAAGCTTTAAAATCACCATTCAAAATCTGAAGGTTAAATCCGACGCCATCTTCCAGTTATCCAAAGTTTTCTTTGGTACCGGCCAGATCGTATTTTGATAAATCGAAAACGGTTTTGTGCCGGGAGCCGATTTCCTTGTAATTGCCGGAAGTAAAGATGTTTGACTGGCTGTATCCATTCAGGCATTCTTTCGTGACAAAACAGCATTTCTGGAACTCATCTGTAAGCATAATTTCGTCACCGACTTCGTTGTACGGAATTGCCACAATTTCAAAGGATTTTATGTCGGCAATGTTCAATCCCTTTTCATTGAGGTAACTGCTGAAATCCACGGCGAACATAGGGAACAGGTTACCCTCAGCGCAAGAGTTTTCGAACACAATGCCGCTCTGAGACTGGGATACTCCGTCTGTAGTAATACTCGTGCCGGTATTTACATAACCTTTAATTGCCGGATTTGACAAATCTGCCAGCCATTTGCCGTCTACAATCTCTTCCAGTTTATTAGGCTCTGCTTTTTTATCTTCCTCTTTAAAAGTAAGACGAAGCAAAGTAATTTTTAAAAAACTCAAATCTGTGAAATCACCGTTCGTCAGCTGGATATTGAAACCTACGCCATCTTCCAGCGAATAGTCGGTAAGGGAAACGCCGTCTTCTTTGTAGCCGGTATAACTGGCAAGGTTAAGAGATGATATTCTGTCAGAACCGAGTAATTTGTAGTCGTGTTCCGGTAAAATATCAGATCCGCTATAACCATCCAAAGCCTCCTCGGATACAAAAGTAAACTTTTGATACCGGTCGTCTAATGGAATTTCTTCTTCGTTCTCGTTGTAAATGGAGGCAGTAATGTCAATACTTTCAATGTCATGAATATCAATACCCTCTTCTGAGAGATATTCGCTCAAATTTACCGCATACATGGGATAGGGAACCTCTTCGCTATATACATTTTCGAAAGTAATACAACTGGGTGATTTGGTAACACCGTCTTCCAGCATACCGTAACCACGATTTACATATCCTTTGATGCGAATGTCATCAAGATTTACAATCAATTCTTTTTTCATGATTTCTCCTTGTGCTTGAAATTTGTCTACTATATTTATCGTACCATTTTTTATGTCGCTTTACAAGGAATATTGTCGAATTGTTTGTGGGGGATTGGTGGACAAAACATTTTTCCTATGATAAAATAAGTCATGTTAAAGGGAAAAAGTGATACAGATGAGGTGTTATATTTGCAGGATAGAAAATACATAACAATTATTTCAAACAGAAAGAAACTTGTGATTGGTGTCAGCACGATTCTTTACGTTCTTATGGTGCGGAAGAATGCAGAAATTCATGTTTCGGGTGGCAAGGTGTACGAAACGCGAGCAACGCTGGGAGAACTTGAGAAGAAACTTGGTGATGGATTTATAAAGGTACACCGGGGCTGCATCGTGTCAGCCATGGCGATACACGACATCACCGACAGCATTAACTTAAGCAACGGGGAATCTCTGATTTATACGATGCGGAAGAAAAATGAGATTATTGACCAGTTTCATGAAAAACAGAAAAGTGTGATTAGCGATTTTGCCCGGGATGGGATACCCAAAACCGAGGAGGAATACCATAATCATTATAACAGTTTCGATGATTTGCCCTTTGCTTTCACAGATATTGAGATGATATTCGACGAGGAAAGACATGCGGTGGACTGGATTTTCAGGTATGGCAATTTGGCACTGGCGAAGCTGGAAAAGGTGCCACTTGAGCAGCTTATCGGCAGTTCCTTCGGTAGCTTGTTCAGCAATATGGATTCCAAATGGTTGCGAAGCTACGAACGCGCCACGCTTTACGGCGAAATGCTGGAGATTATAGACTACAGTCCCGAGATAGATACTTATTTGAAGGTGATATGTTTTCCGACTTTTAAGGGGCATTGTGGATGTATTCTGTTCAACATCTCTGAAATAGAATTCACGAAAAACAGCAGCGATGCGGAAAAGGCATTGATGCTTTATTTTGGAAAACTGCCGGGGAGAGAATGACAGAACGTTACCTTTTTCGACAGCAGAAGTGGAAGGAAAGTATAGAAATGGAGAATCAGATCTTTAGAAAAAAGAGTATGGATAAAATTTCATCACCGGAGCAGTTGAATGATTATGTCCGGGTTTCCAATCCGGGTATTTGGATGATTCTATTTGCCGTCATTATTTTGCTGGTTGGTGTATGTGTGTGGGGAATTTTCGGGCACCTTGATACGGAAATAAAGGTGGCTGGTATTTGTAAAAAGGGAATTCTAACCTGCTATGTGAAGGAAGCGGATATCGAATCGGTCAAAGAGGGAATGACGGTCACCGTAGACAAAAAGCAGTATGAAGTTGCCGGGATTTCAACAGAACCGGTTTCCGTTACGGATGAAATGGAATCCTATGTTCTTCATTTGGGAGAACTTCAAAAAGGGGAATGGGTATATCCGGTAATGGTAAAGACAGAGTTGGAAGACGGTACATATCAAGCCATAATTACGGTTGAGAGTGTATCTCCTATGTCATTTATCACGAATTAAGGAGGTACCGGTACGATGGGAAAGAAGAAAACCAAAATGAAAAAGCCGGTGACCAAGGGAGTAGCGAAAGTACCTGTAGTCATGCAGATGGAGGCGTTGGAATGTGGTGCTGCGTCACTGACGATGATTCTGGCTTATTATAACAAATGGATTCCGCTTGAGCAGGTCCGGGTGGATTGTGGTGTATCCCGTGACGGTTCAAATGCAAGAAATATTTTAAGGGCGGCGAGAAGCTATGGCTTTACTGCGAAAGGATATCGTTTTGAGCCGGAAGAGTTGAAAACAAGCGGTATGTTTCCCTGCATTATTCACTGGAATTTTAACCATTTTGTTGTATTGAATGGTTTTAAGGGAAATAAAGTATATTTGAATGATCCGGCCAGAGGGAGTTATTCGGTATCCATGGAGGTATTTGATGAAGCCTTTACCGGAATCTGCCTGTTTTTTGAACCGAATGAGGATTTTGAACCGGGTGGAAAGCCGAAAAGCATGGCAGGATTTGCAAAAAAGCGGTTGGCGGGAGCAGGAACAGCCGTTGCTTTTGTTGTTCTTACCACTCTTATTTCTTCTCTGATGGGAATCATTAATCCTGCGTTTTCCAGAATTTTTCTCGACCGACTGCTAACGGGGAAAAACCCGGATTGGTTTATGCCGTTTATTCTCGCTCTTGGGGGCATGGGAATCATACAGATTGTGGTGGCGTGGATTCATGCCGTCTACTCTCTGCGTATTAACGGAAAACTGGCTGTTGTTGGTAACACCTCTTATATGTGGAAAATTCTCAGAATGCCCATGGAGTTTTTCTCACAGCGTATGGCGGGGGATATTCAGCAGCGCCAGAGTGCCAATGCCTTAATTGCAAAAGATTTGGTGGACACGTTTGCACCCCTTGCGTTGAATACGATTATGATGGTGTTTTATCTTGTGGTTATGCTCCGCTATAGCTTTGTTCTTACACTTGTAGGTATATTATCAATCCTTATTAATCTTATGGTGTCCGGAATCATTTCGAAAAAACGAATTAACATTACCCGGGTGCAGATGCGGGATGCCGGGAAACTGGCCGGCACGACAGTTGCGGGTATTGAGATGATTGAAACCATTAAGGCAAGCGGTGCAGAAAACGGATTCTTCGAGAAGTGGAGCGGGTATCAGGCCAGCGTGAACACGCAGCAGGTGAAGTTTGAAAAACTGAATCAGTATTTGGGGATTGTTCCCTCACTGGTGTCTTCCATGGCTGGCATTGCGGTTCTGATGATTGGTGTCTACCTAACCATAAATGGTGAATTTACGGTGGGTATGATTATGGCATTTCAGGGATTTTTGTATTCCTTTACCCAGCCGGCCACCGAACTGATTACGGCGGGACAGACTCTTCAGGAGATGCGTACGGACATGGAGCGCGTGGAGGATGTGATGGAATATCCCACGGATGTCAATTATGAAAACGATGAACTGAATGAGAAGGATGAGTATGGTAAGCTCACGGGAAAAGTGGAGATGAAACATGTCACATTTGGGTATTCCAAACTGGATGAACCACTCATTCGGGATTTTGATTTGTCCCTTAAACCGGGAAGCCGTGTGGCATTTGTGGGGGCGTCAGGTTGTGGGAAATCCACATTGTCAAAGCTGATTTCCGGACTGTATAAGCCCTGGAGCGGTGAGATTTTGTTCGATGGAAAGCCGATGGAACAGATTGATCATAGTGTGTTTACCGGTTCTCTCGCTGTTGTGGACCAGGATATTATTTTGTTTGAGGATACCATTGCCAATAATATAAAAATGTGGGACAACTCGATAGAAGATTTTGAAATGATTATGGCGGCGAGGGATGCTCATCTTCACGAAGATATTATGCAGCGTGAGGGCGGGTATAACTACAAGATTACAGAGGGTGGCAAGGATTTTTCCGGGGGTCAGCGCCAGAGAATGGAGATTGCCCGGGTTCTTGCCCAGGACCCCACCGTCATTATTCTGGATGAGGCGACCTCGGCACTGGATGCCAAGACAGAATACGAGGTTGTTAAGTCGATTAAGGACCGGGGGATTACCTGTATTGTTGTTGCCCACAGACTTTCCACCATTCGTGACTGCGATGAAATTATCGTGCTTGACCACGGCAATGTTGTGGAACGGGGAACACATGAGGAACTGTTTGCCTTGGGCGGCGCTTACACACAGCTTGTATCCAATGAATAAGGAGGCGAAAATATGGGTTGGTTTGATGAACAGATAAAGCAGCGGAAGCAAAATGACAATGACGTATTTTCGGATTCCTTTGCGAATATTGCAGGTGCAGTCATGGGTTCCCGGGTCTCTGCGGCACTCAAGGACAACAGGGCGCAGGCTAAGGATGCCATGGATGAAATTTTGAAATTTTACCATGTGAAATCCAGAGAGGTTCCCGAAAGCATTACGGATGTGAATGAACAGCTGGAATACCTGATGCGTCCCTATGGCATTATGAGAAGAAACGTCAATTTGGATAAGGGCTGGTACAAAGACGCCATTGGGGCGATGCTTGCCGTGCGGAAAAGTGATGGAACGGTTGCTGCCCTGATACCCACAGGAATCTCTGGTTACAGCTATGTGGATTACGAGACGGGGAAAAGAATCAAAATTAACAGGAAAAACCAGAACCAGTTTGAGACGGAGGCAATTGCTTTCTATAAGCCATTTCCGTTAAAAAAGATAGGAATTCCCGAACTGATTCGTTATATGATACAAACACTTTCTGTCTCCGATTTTGTCCTGGTTGGAATTGTGACACTTGGGGTAACACTGCTTGGTATGCTTTCCCCTAAATTGAATAACATCATATTTTCCGATGTGATTGAGTCCGGAAGTATGCGGCTTTTGCTAGCAGTGACTGTGTTCCTGATTTGTGTTACGGTAAGCCAGTTGATGATTACAGCGGCGAAGTCACTGATTATGGCGAGAATTAATACGAAAATGAGCGTTTCCGTGCAGGCAGCGACGATGATGCGAGTCCTTTCGCTGCCGGCGGATTTCTTTAAAAAATATAGTTCGGGTGAACTTTCATCCCGTTCGCAGCACATCAATTCTCTGTGCAATATGATTATTTCGACGGTACTGTCGGCGGGACTGACTTCAGTCTTTTCCCTTGTGTATATTTCACAGATTTTTGTGTATGCTCCGGCGCTTGTCGTTCCGGCACTGCTGATTATTGTGGCTACGGTACTGTTTTCCTTGGTTTCGACGCTGGTACAAATGAGAATCAGCAAAAGACAGATGGAACTTGCCTCCAAGGAAAGTGGCATGTCCTATGCCCTGATTTCCGGAGTGCAGAAGATTAAACTTGCCGGTGCAGAGAAACGTGCCTTTGCCCGATGGGGTAACCTTTATGCAAAGGAGGCGGAACTTTCCTATAATCCGCCCCTGTTAATCAAGTTAAATACCGTTATTACCACGGTAATCACCCTGACCGGAACACTGATTATGTATTGTGCTGCGGTTAAATCCCAGGTGTCCGTTGCGGATTATTATGCTTTTAATACTGCTTACGGGATGGTGTCTGGTGCCTTTACATCCTTTGTGGGGATTGCCCTTACGCTGGCGCAGATTAAGCCGATTATGGACATGGCGAAACCGATTTTGGAAACGGTTCCGGAGGTGTCAGAGGGGAAACAAATGATAACGAGGCTGTCAGGTGGCGTGGAGCTGAACAACGTTTCTTTTCGATATAATGCCAACATGCCTCTTGTACTGGATAACATTTCCCTGAAAATCCGCCCCGGCCAGTATGTTGCCATTGTGGGAGCCACCGGATCAGGAAAGTCGACGCTCATGCGTCTTATGCTGGGGTTTGAGACACCGGACAAGGGGGCTGTGTACTATGATGGGAAAGATTTATCGACACTGGATTTGAAATCCCTCCGCAAAAAAATTGGCGTTGTGATGCAGGATGGCAAACTTTTTCAGGGAGATATCTATTCGAATATTGTTATTTCTGCACCATGGCTTACATTAGATGATGCGTGGGAGGCAGCAGAGCTGGCAGGTATTGCTGAGGATATCCGCCGGATGCCCATGGGAATGCAAACGGTCATCAGCGAGGGGACGGGTGGCGTGTCAGGCGGCCAGCGCCAAAGGCTGATGATTGCCAGAGCAATTGCGCCAAAGCCCAAAATCCTCATGTTTGACGAGGCGACTTCGGCCCTTGATAATCTGACGCAGAAAAAGGTGTCGGATTCTCTGGATTCCCTTCAATGTACTAGGGTTGTAATTGCACACAGGCTATCTACAATCCGGCAGTGTGACAGAATTATCGTGCTGGACAAGGGAAACATCATAGAGGATGGGAACTATGAAGAACTGATAAAAAAGAACGGATATTTTGCGGAACTTGTATCCCGCCAGCGTCTTGACGATATGGAATATGTGGGGAAAACTACGGTGTATTAAATTTTTTGAAAAAAGTTTTGGCCCTTTTCTCAATTTGCATCGTATAAAGAGATATAAGAAAAAAATAAGGAGGTTTTGACTATGTCAGAAAAGAAAACAGAAACAAAAGAAGTGCAGGACAATGAACTGAACCAGGTGGTAGGTGGCGTTTTGCCGAAGAACAACCAGACCGTATCCTGTGCTTGTTGTGGAAAAAAAATAATGGGAATTCCTAGTGCGATGGTAGAAATAGGTAAATATATCTGTTCGACCTGTAGGAAAAATACAAAATCAAAAGGCTCAGAAGGAAGTTTTGTAAGGATTTTGTAGAGATAAGTGTTTGTACATTATGTGGTTTTGAAGAAAATTAGAGAATAGGAGGGTTTTGTATGGCAGAAGAACTTCGGGATGATAAGTTACAGAAGGTATCTGGTGGACAGGATGAAGCGAAAGGGTTGTCACAAGAGGATTGGGAAAAAGGAATTTGTCCAAAGGGAGTGACAGAGGATGTCTTTCCTCATATCCGAATCGGAGAGATGGGGGCGCATTGTGCCGGCCGCTGGGATGTTAATGGAGGCACAGAAGCTCATGAGTGTGACTTTTTGTCCATTGACCGCGAGACTGGTAAATATTGCTGCACCTTGTGTGGCTATGAGGAAAAATAGAATGGGAGGGATTTGCTATGCCGGAATTATTGCGAAAAAGAACCAATGACAGGATGGGGCAGACAATTCGGAATTTATTTGACTATCAGCGTTTTGCGAATCAGGCTGAACTTGCCGGTATGATAGCAGATGCAGAATCACGTTATGGTCATGTGCTTGATGATGACGATTTGGAACTTGTAAGTGCTGCGGGAGAGCTTTTTACAACGGGAAGACCGGAGGATATTTCCGATGATTGAAACAAGGGCAGAACAGATTTATTGTGAATACAAAGGGAAAGTGACCAGCTATGTTTCCGGGAAGGTGCCAAATCCGCATGATGTGGAGGATTTGGTTTCGATTGTTTTTGAAAAAGTACTAAAGGGATTGTCCGGGTTTGATGAGGAGAGGGCTTCCTTGTCAACCTGGATTTACACCATTACAAGAAATACGGTGATTGATCATTTTCGAACGAACAAGGCTGCGTGTGAATTGCCGGAGCAATTGGCTGAAGACGATGGAATGAATCTGTATAATCAGGAAACCATGATGGAGCTGACGACTGCTCTGAAGGAACTGGAACTGAGAGAGAGGGATTTGATTATCCTTCATTATTATAGCGGGCATACACTAAGGGAAATTGCACAAATGATGAGAATGTCTTATTCCAATACGAAAAATGTACATAAGAGTGCTTTATGTCATTTGAAAAAATTGATGGGTGGATTGTAAAATGATGCTAGCATTGTGCAGTAAGAGAAAGGATAGTGTGAAATGAAGAAGAAGTTAAGAATTGTGACGGCACTCCTGTTGAGTGTCATTTTGGCTGGGGTGCCGGATGTCCCCACATTTGCAACGCAGGGTGAAACAACGGATTTTTGCATAAAAATTGTTCATACCAACGATATTCATGCCAGAGTAGAGGAAAATGCGAAAAGCGGTATCATTGGTATGTCGAAACTGAAAACGGCAATTGACAATTATACCAATGATGGTGATATGGATTTGGTGGTGGATTCGGGAGATTTGTTTCACGGACAGTCAATTGCAACCCTTGTTCAGGGGGAGTCGATTGCCAAACTTGTGAAGGCCTGTGGCTATGACGCTATGACAGCCGGTAACCATGATTGGAATTATGGCAAGGATAAACTGAAGGAACTTGCCGGTTTGTCCGGTTTGGAGATGCTCACCGGCAATGTAGTGGACAAAGAGGGACAACCATTTTTTGACAATTCTTATTATACGGAAACCGTTACGAAGGACGGGCAGGAGCTGAAAGTAGGTCTTTTTGGCGTTATCGACCCGTCTATTTACAGTGATACGGCACCGTCCAATGTGGAGGGGATTACGTTCACTGATTCTGTTGCCTATGCAGGAGAAGCTGCCGCAGAACTGGAGGAGCAGGGCTGTGATATTGTTATCGGTCTGACACATACGTACGACCCTGTTTCCCTGGCGTCAGAGGTGGATGGTGTGGATTTGTGGCTGGCAGGCCATGAGCATATTGACATTGATACGGAGGTGACGACACCGGATGGCTCTAAATCTTATGTCGTCGAAAACGGTTACTATCTCTATGAGGCTGGTCTGATTGACCTCGATTGTTCGCTGGATTCCAATGGTGACGTTGTAGACATTGACATTAATACGGAAAAAGAAGACTATACGACAGCTGGTGCACGAGAGGAAAATGCCGAGGTTAAGGCTGTCCTTGATGAGATTAAGACAGATCAGAGTGTTATCCTGAATCAGGTGGTTGGTTCTACTCCTGTTGATTTGGACGGGGATTGGTCTCATTTAAGAATCGATGAAACCAATCTGGGAAGAGCCGTAACAGATGCCTATCTGCTGGAAACGGGAGCGGATATCTCTTTCGAAAACGCAGGTGGTATTCGTGCGTCGGTGAGTAAAGGGGATGTTACATACGGCGACATAATCGGCGTAAGTCCCTTTGGAAATTATATCGTTACGAAGCAGATTACGGGCAAACAATTAAAGGAAATTCTGGAAACATCCATTGACATTCAGACGAAGAGTATCGTTGCCAATGATTCGGGAATCTACGATGCATGGCCGGAAAACAGTGGCAGTTATTTGCAGACAGGAGGAATAACCGTTACCTATAATCTGAACCTTGCATACGGCAGCAGGGTCATTTCGGTGAAGGTAGGAAATGAGCCGCTTGATGAGGGAAAAAAATACACGGTGGCAACGAACAATTTTGTTGCTGTGTCGCAGTATTATCCTCAGCTTGCGGAGGCAGAGGAAAAGGGAGAGTACGGTGCCTGCGATGAAGCGTTGGTTCGATACTTTTCACAAAATAAAGATGCTATATCTAAGAGTGTTACGACACCGCGGATGATTCAGACCACGGCCGGGAATCCGTCGGTACCAACTCCAACACCGACACCAACGGCAACACCGACACCAACTCCGAAACCGGAGGCAACACCGTCCGTGACACCGAGTGCGACCCCGACACCGAAAGTGACAGAAAAGCCGGGGAGGGCAAAAATAAAATCCGCAAAAAGTAAGAAGAAAACCATAACCATCAAGCTTGCAAAAATCAAAAATGCGAGGAAGTATGAGATTCGCTATGCCACAAATAAGAAATTTAAGAAAGCAAAAGGAAAGACAACGAAAAAGCTGATCTGTACCTTGAAGAAACTGAAAAGAGGAACGACTTATTATATTAAAGTTCGGGCAGTAAATGGCAGTAAGTCAGGGAAATGGTCCAAAGTCAAAAAAGTCAGAGTGAAATGACTACAAAATAAGGAGATGTCGTTTTGAGACGTTTTCATGGATACGTGGAGAGAGGGATTAGAATGAGCGATTGGATACTAGTGGTGGATGATGATACAGCAAATCTGAGAATGGCGAGTCACATATTGACTTCAGAGAACATGCGTGTAAGTTGTCTGAAATCGGGAGAAGATGTAATGAAATATTTACGGCAGAACAGACCGGATATTATTCTTCTTGATGTTCATATGCCGGGGATGGATGGCTTTGAAACACTGGCTGCCATACGGGAGGACGCGGAAACAGCAGACATTCCTGTCATTTTTCTGACAGCAGACGATGATAGTGATACAGAGACGCGTGGACTGAAAGCCGGTGCCATGGATTTTATCAAGAAACCTTTTGTGCCGGAGGTCCTTTTACTTCGTGTCAGACATACCATCAAGCTGGTCCGCCTCCAGACGGATTTATCCTGTGAGGTGGAGAAAAAGACCCAGGAAGTGACGGCACAGCATGAGAAGATTGAGCGAATTTCCATGCAGATTGTAAAGGCTCTGTCCGGTGCCATAGATGCGAAGGATACGTACACGAATGGTCATTCTACCAGAGTGGCGGATTATTCGAAGGAAATTGCCAGACGGGCCGGGTATCCGGAGAAAATGCAAAATGACATATATATGATGGGATTATTACATGATGTTGGGAAAATAGGTGTCCCGGATGCCATTATCAACAAACCCGCAAAGCTGAGTGATGAGGAGTATTCCATTATACAGAATCACCCGGTAATGGGAGCGAAGATATTAAAGAATATTACCGAGTTTCCGAAACTGGTTACCGGTGCCAGATGGCATCATGAACGCTATGACGGGAAGGGATATCCGGATGGGCTCTGTGGGGAAGAAATTCCGATGGAAGCCAGAATTATTGCGGTTGCCGATGCTTATGATGCCATGAGTTCCCGGAGAAGTTATCGGGATGAACTTCCGCAGTCACAGGTTCGTTTGGAGGTTGAAAAGGGAAAAGGAACACAGTTTGATCCCAAATTTGCAGAAATCATGCTGCATATGATAGATGAAGACACGGAATACCAAATGAGAGAATATTAGGGGGATTATGCATGTACGAAAAAGAAAAGCAGCGGACGACACATCTTATTATACTGCTCGTCTATACTTTTTTAACAATTGGACTAGTAGGGGAATCCTTGCTTCTTGGCTGGGAGATGGGAGCTGTTGTATTGCTGCTGCTGGGGCTTGTCGTGGGCTGGCTGGCTCATATTACAGAGAAGATTCCTGAGTCAATCCGGCTGTGGCTGTATGTTGCTTTGACAATGTTAACTTTTTTCTTTTACGGAATTCATAAAACCAGTATCTATGATCTGGCACCGCTGATGATTGTTGTCATTCTTATGTATAGCATCACAGAAAAATGTACCGTCATCAAAATATGTGTGGCCACTTATTATCTTACCATTGCCTACGATTTTGTGTTTGTGGTCAGGAGGGCAATGAATTTCAATTCTCTTACTATTACGAGAACAATTCTTCATCTTGTGCTTGTTTTCCTGGCAGGATACTTGGCACAGCTTATGCTTCGGAGACATCGGGAGGAGCGTGCCAATACGGAGAATCGAATTGCTGAATTGGAAGAGACCAATCGCAGGGCAGAGGACTTTCTGACCAACGTCTCCCATGAGCTTCGGACGCCGATTAATGCGGTTACCGGTATTACGACCGTAATGCTCAAAAAGGAAGAAGATGTGGAGAAGAGGAAAGATATTTCTTCAATCCAGATGGCGGGAAGACGGTTGTTCCGGCAGATTGAGGATATATTGGATTACACGGAGATTGATACCGGAAGTGTCAGAGTCAGTGAAGACAATTATATGATTTCCTCGATTGTAAATGATATTATTACCGGAATCAGTTTGCCAGAGAAAGAGGCTACGCCGGAACTCATTTTTGATATTGATGCGGGTATACCTTCTGTGCTCTATGGAGACGAAAAGAAAATCAAAAAAATGATGAAACATCTGATTGATAATGCCTTAAAGTTTACCCATAAAGGGGGCATTTATGTCAGAGTCTATGCGTTACCAAAGCCCTATGGTGTGAATTTGTGCATCCGGGTCAGCGATACCGGAACAGGAATTGCAGAGGAAGAGCTGGGGAGGATTACGGAGCAGTTTTATCAGTCCAATGGAGGAAGGAATCGAAGAGCCGGTGGGCTTGGCCTGGGCCTTCCTATTGTGTATGGTATGGTCAATGCGATGCAGGGATTTATTCGGATTGAAAGTACCGAGGGGAGTGGGACAACGGTTTCTGTCAGCATTCCGCAGAGAGTGTCGGATGACGCTCCCGGAATGGTTCTGGAAAATCCGGAGAATCTGTGTCCTGCCTGCTTTTTGTTGCCGGAAAAATATGAAATTCCTGAGGTGAGAGATTATTATAATTTGATGATATCCCATATGGTGCAGGAACTGGATGTCCCACTTCACCGGGTTTCGAACCGGGAAGAACTGGAAAGACTGATTTCCATGTATCAGGTGACCCACCTGTTTATCGGAGAAGAGGAATATGCGGAGGACCCAACCTACTTTGAGGGGATGGATTCCGGCATGGATATTATTGTAGTGGCAGGTGACAGATTTACTTTGTCAGAAGGCAGTAGAGTCAAACATCTGCAAAAGCCATTTTTCAGTCTGTCTATCATCAATATATTGAATGCGGGCACGCTGGGTGAGAACGGTACCCTGAAGAAAAAACATATAATTTGTCCGGATGTGAAGGTACTTGTGGTGGACGATGAACCAATGAATCTCACCGTTGCGGAAGGGATTTTTCATGATTATCAGATGCTTGTGAAAACGGCACCAAGTGGAAAGAAGGCACTTGAAATTTGTACATTGGAGGATTTTGATCTGATTTTCCTGGATCATATGATGCCGGAAATGGATGGTGTGGAAACCTTAAAACGGCTTCGTAAAATTCAGATTGATAAAAATAAAGTGTTTACGATTGTTGCTTTTACGGCAAATGCTGTTAGTGGTGCCCGAAAAATGTTTTTACAGGAAGGATTTGATGAGTTTGTTTCCAAGCCTGTCGAGACAATGGAGCTGGAGCGAATTCTGAAAAAAGTGTTGCCGAAATCAGCCATTGCGTATGTCGAAGAACAGGAGAGGAACATGACGAAATCTGAGGTGGCAGAGGAGCCGGATGTACAGAAGGATGAGATGCTTTTGCTTGAAAATGCTGGCATCCGTACACAATCCGGTATACAATATTGTCGTGGTGACAAGGAATTCTATGGGGAGGTTCTGGCTCAGTTTGCCAGAGAAGCGGCAGCAAAAGAAACGAAGATTCAAGATTTTTATTGCCAGCAGGACATGGATAATTACCGGATACAGGTACATGCTTTGAAAAGTGCATCGAAAATGATAGGTGCGGATGAATTATCTGAGATGGCAAGGCAGGTAGAAGAGGCGGCGAAGAATCAGGATGTTTCTTACATCACGGAGCATCAGGAGGAACTTTTATCAACCTACCGTCGGGTGGTAAAGAAAATAGTGGATGTTCTGGATTTGGGTAATAATTCACCGGTGCAGACCTGTGTGGATATTTCCAGAGAGGAGTTAATCCGGTATCTGGGTGAATTAAAGGAGAGTCTGGATGCCTATGAGATGGATCGGGCGGAATCTCTTGTTTCGGAATTGTATCGCACGGAATACAAGGGAACATCTGTGGAAGAACTTCTCGCTCATGTCGCACAGGATGTTGAAGATTTTGAATTTGATCTGGCCGCAGGCAAGGTGGATAAATTACTTTGCAGCATGGAAAGAGGTGAGCACGAATGAATCCAAAGAAACTGATTCAAGCAATAAGAGACCATAATCGAGGCTTGCAGGAGCGGATGTTCCGCCTTCTCGTCATGATTGGACTGGTGGGCCTGGCAATCGGTATTATTGTTGGAATGATTGCGGGAGAAAACGAGGCAAATACCATTCCTATCCTATTGGCCTTTATTCTCTTTTTGTTTATTACCTGTATTTCCATTCATTTTCGAAAAATACAGCTTGGGGCGGTTCTGATTGCTTGCATTATCATTTATTTTGTTATGCCTGTCAATTTCCTGACGAGTGGCGGACTCTATGGAGGGGGCCCAATCTGGCTTTTGTTCGGAGTGGTTTTTGTATGCCTCGTTGTGGAGCGGAAAATAAAATATGTTTTGATTGTGAACAGTTTTTTTCTGTATGGTGCCTGCTATTATGTTGCTTACTTTTATCCGGAATTAATCATTGCACACACTGTTCAAGTGGCTTATGTGGATTCTTTTTCCACACTGATTATTGTGACCATTTTGACCTGTGGAATGATTTTGTTCCAGAACGCCATTTACCGGGAGGAAAATGAAATTGCCCGGGAGCAGAAAAAGGAAATTGAAGAACTGAATCAAATGCAGAGCCGTTTTTTCTCCAGTATGAGTCATGAAATCCGGACACCAATTAATACCATTATTGGTTTGAATGAGATGATACTCAGGGAAGAGGTTTCGGATGAGGTGGCGGCAGATGCCCGGAGTATCCAAGGGGCAAGCAAAATGCTTCTCACGCTGATTAATGATATTCTGGATATGTCAAAAATTGAATCCGGTAGAATGGATATTGTGCCGGTAACATATGATGCCGGTGATATGCTATCTGATGTTGTGAATATGATTTGGGTGAGGGCGAAGGAAAAGGGACTGGAATTTCATATCGATGTGGACCAGGGAATGCCATCCCAGCTCTTTGGCGATGAAGTGAGGATTAAGCAGATTCTGATTAATGTACTGAATAATGCCGTGAAGTACACGTCAGAGGGCTCCGTTACCTTATCCATTCAGTGTAAGAAAATGGAAAATGGACAGGCGGAAATCTCGTATTCCGTTACTGATACCGGTATGGGCATTAAAAAGGAGAGTATCCCATTTTTGTTCAGTGCTTTTAAGAGAGTGGATGAAGAAAAGAATCGCTATATTGAGGGAACCGGACTGGGGCTGTCCATTGTGAAGCAGCTGGTGGAACTCATGGACGGAGATATTACTGTTAACAGTGTTTACACGAAGGGCTCTACTTTTGTTGTTACGTTGCCTCAGAAGGTAATCAATGAAGCAGCAATTGGGGAACTTGATTTGGAAACAAAACACACAATGAATGCAAGGGAGCATTACAAACAAAGCTTCGAGGCGCCGAAGGCTCATGTGTTGATTGTAGACGATAATGAGACCAATCTCATGGTTGCGGAAAAACTTCTCCGTGAGACCAAGGTTCAGATTGATACGGTTACCAGCGGAGCAGAATGTCTGAAGAAAATTCTGCAAAACCGATATGATGTCATTTTTATGGATCATCTTATGCCGGAGATGGATGGGATTGAGTGCCTGCATGCGATTCGCAATCAGACAGGAGGCCTGAACCGGAATACTCCTGTTGTGGTTCTTACCGCAAACGCAGGCGGAGAGGAGCGGGCACTTTATCGAAGAGAAGGTTTTGACGGTTATCTGCTGAAGCCGGTCAGCGGGATCCAATTGGAGACAGAACTGTTACGTCATCTTCCCGAAAATCTCGTGAGCTTGATGAATACGGAAGGCTCCGCAGGTGTTGTTGAGGCTCCGGTTCTTGCCCGTAGGAAAAAGATGCCTATTCTCATTTCTACGGACAGCACATCGGATCTTCCCAAGTATCTTTTGGAGAAGTATCAGATTGCGGTGATGCCATTCCGTGTTTGCACCGAAGGTGGTGAATTCCTTGATGGAATAGAGGCAGAGACGGAAGGGATTCTTTCTTACATGAATGAACAAGGAAAATCTGCGCAATCGGAACCACCGGATGTGAAGGACTACGAAGAGTTTTTTGCGGAACAGTTGACAAAAGCACAATATATCATCCATATTTCGATAGCAAAACATGTAAGTAAGGGCTATGAGCGTGCTTTGGAAGCTTCCAAGGCATTTGACAATGTACTCGTGGTGGACTCGGGGCATTTGTCCAGTGGAATGGGGCTCATGGTATTGTGTGCAGCGGAATATGCGGCAGAGGGAATGGATACCGATGTCATTGTCAGAGAGTTGACCCCCTTGAAGAAACAGGTTAGGACCAGCTTTATTGTGAGTAGCACCGAATATTTGGCACGTTCCGGAAGAATTTCAGAAAAAGTCGATAAACTCTGTCAGGCGCTTATGCTTCACCCGGTTATTACTTTAAAAAAGGGTAGCATGAAGGTGGGAGCCATTCATATCGGGAGAAGACATCATGTATGGAAAAAATACATTTCTTCGGCGTTAAATACGCTGCATGAAATTGATAAAAAAACGTTGTTTATTACCTATGCCGGATTGACAAATGAAGAACTTAAGGAGATTGAGGAACTGGTGAAAAGTAAGGTGTCCTTTGAAAAAATTATTTATCAGAAAGCATCACCGGCTATTTCAACCAACTGTGGACCCGGCACATTTGGGTTGTTGTTTCTACTGAAGAATTGAGGAAAGGAATTGAGGGATTGTTATGATTAGGCATTGTAAAAAGATTTGCGCGTTACTCATAGCAGCGATGCTGTTGGTTTTGTCAGGATGCGGACAGAATAAGGAGGAGGCGGCAGTCGTGCTGGAAGAGGGACAGTCGGATTTGGAATACGTAAAAGCCAAAGGAACTCTTGTGGCAGGTATTACGGATTATGCTCCACTGGATTACCGCAATGGAGAGGAATGGGTTGGATTTGATGTGGAGCTGGCAAAAGTGTTTGCAGAGAGTATTGGTGTCAAGCTGGAACTGAAAGAAATCGACTGGAATGAGAAGACAGAACTTCTTGAAGAGGGGGAAATTGACTGTATCTGGAATGGAATGACTCTGACAGAGGAATTACAGGAAACCATTTCCTGCTCCCAACCCTATTTGTCCAATGCGCAGGTGGTTGTGCTGCAAGAGGGTGATAAGGAACAATATCAGACTGTGGAATCCTGTCAGCATCTGCTGTTTGCGGTGGAGGAAGGGTCGACAGGAGAGTCTTTACTCAAAGGTATGAATTACCGCTATGCGACCTATTCTACTCAAAGGGAGGCAATGCAAAGTGTCAGAGAAAAGAAAGCAGATGCAGCAGTTGTTGATATCATTATGGCGTCCTATTTTACGGGAAAGGGACAGGAGTTTGCTGATTTGGATTTTTCCATCTTCCTGAATGATGAAAAAATAGGTGTCGGTTTCCGCAAGAAATCAGATTTGACAGAGAGGGCAAATGTAATTCTTCAGACGGCTTATGAGAATGGAACTATGTTGCGTCTGGCAGGCAAGTATAACATCGAGGAGGCGTTAAAACAATGAAAAGCATATTGGTGGTAGATGACGACAAACTGAATTTATCCACAGCAAGAAAGGTGCTCAGTGAAGATTATAAAGTAATTCCTGTTGTGAGGGGGGAACAGGCATTGTCTTATCTCCAAAACGGCTCCTGTGATATCATACTTCTTGATATTAATATGCCTGATATGGATGGTTTTCAGGTCTTAGAAAAAATCCGGGAGATGGAACGCTGCAAGAATATTCCTGTGATTTTTCTCACGGCAGATGATGATACGGAAACGGAAACACGTTGTTTTAAGGAAGGAGCGATTGATTTTATCGCAAAACCCTTCGTCCCTGCCGTCATGCGTTCCCGGATAGGGCGGGCACTGGAACTGGAAGAACTTCGCCGCAGTCTTGCTGACAAATTGGAACAGAAGACCCGTGAGGTTACGGATATGAAGAGTAAGTCACGGCAGGATGCACTGACGGGGCTTTGGAACCGGATTTATACCGAAGAAGCAGTCAATGAAATGATTGCACAGGGGGCAAAAGGTGCACTTTTGATGATCGACATGGATAATTTCAAGGCGATTAATGATAATTACGGTCATATTGCCGGCGACCAGACGTTGAAGATGTTTGCGGATACGCTGCGGAGTCTGGCGGGAAAGAATGATGTCCTCTGCCGCATTGGAGGCGATGAATTTGTAGTATTTATAAAAGATGTGACTTCGAAAGACATGCTTGGCAGTCGCGCGTCCGATATCATTTCCGATTTGAGTGCAAAGCTGAAAGAATGTAAATTTGAAACGAATTCTTCCGTATCTATTGGAATTGCACAGACGCCCGGAGACGGAATGGATTTTGATAAACTTTACAATTCTGCGGATAAGGCACTTTACTATGTAAAGCAGAATGGAAAAAATTCGTATCATTTTTATAGTGATAAAATGAAGGAGGAAAAAGAACGTGCCGGAAAGGTGGTCGACTTAAATTATCTTCGGGATTTTATGAGTCGTGCGGACACCGGCAAGGGGGCATACCTTCTTGATTTTGATAGTTTCCATCATGTATATAATTTTATTACCCGTTTTGTGCAGCGGGAGGGGAAGGATGTACAGACGTTGCTTTTTACGGTAACCGAAAAGGATGATAAAGAACTTGAGGTTACCGAAATGGAGCTGGTAATGGAATTGTTAGAAAAGGCAATTTATACATCATTACGTAGATCAGATGTGTCAACAAGATATTCCAGTAAACAGATTATCGTCATTCTGATGGATACGAATACGGAAAATGGCGATATGGTTGCAGGGCGAATTCTGGATTGCTTCCATGAACTTTATACAGGAGAGGATGTGCAGATTGATTATGGTATCGCTTGTATGGAGGGGTAAAAATGGTTTATTCCGGGTATGAACTAATCTGGCTGTTTTTTGTGTGTTCCTTTTTGGGATGGATTTGGGAAACACTGGCAGCTGCTTTTCAAAAAAAGAAATTTGTGAATCGGGGACTGGTAAATCTTCCGTTTTGTATTCTTTATGGCATAGCGGCGGTGTTTATTACCGTGTTCTGTCGGGAACTGAGGGGGGTCTGGCTTTATCTGGGTTCTTTTATTCTGGTTACTGTTTTCAAGTGGTGCGCCGGACATTTGATTGAAAGGATGTATCATGAAAGATGGTGGGATTATTCCCATAGGCGCTGGAATGTGGAAGGCTATATCTCTCTTGTAGATTCTGCACTTTGGGGAGCGCTTGCGATGGTTATGATGAAATGGGGCAATGCTCTGGTTGTGCAGCTGTTTCGCATGATACCGGGATTGTGCAGGGGGATTCTGATTTGGCTTCTGGTCATTTTTCTGTTCGTGGATATTATGGTTACCTTACTGGCACTTCGTGGGAAAAGAGAAAAAATGAAACAGCTGGCGAAAGTGGAAGGGTGGTTTGATGGGTTTACCACGTCCCTAAGTCAGAAAATTTTTGAATGTGTAGAAAAGAGAATTAGCAATGCGTATTCCGTTGCAAAAAAAGCAGGGGAAGAAGAGAAGTCAGCGGCAGTATTCGCCTATGGATGCAGTTTCTATAAAATGGTATGGCTTTTTTCGATTGCCTCTTTTTTGGGGGATATCATAGAAACGATATTTTGCCGGATTACGATGGGTAGGTGGATGAGCAGAAGCAGCGTGGTCTGGGGGCCGTTCAGTATTGTCTGGGGCCTGGCCTTTGTTTTTGCCACCATCCTTTTACATAAATACCGAAATAAACCGGATCGTACAATTTTTCTGGTTGGGACATTCTTAGGTGGAGCTTATGAATACATCTGCAGTATGTTTACAGAGCTGGTCTTTGGAAAAGTGTTCTGGGATTATAGTGAAGTCCGTTTTAATTTGGGTGGACGCATTAATTTACTGTTTTGTTTTTTTTGGGGAATAGCGGCTGTTGTTTGGATTAAGTGGATTTATCCGGTGATTTCCGGCTGGATAGAGAAAATTCCTTTGCGTATTGGCAAAATCGTCTCGTGGTTTTTGGTTGTTTTTATGTGTTGTAATATGGTGGTATCCAGTCTGGCTTTGGTCAGAAGCACGCAGCGTAAGGATGGGGTGCAGGCAGAATATGGTTGGCAGAAGATTATGGATGAGAAATATGATGACGAAAAGTTAGAGAGTATTTATCCAAATGCAATTAATACAGAATAATGTGAAAAAGGTGTAGACAAATCTTGCAACTATGGAGTATAAATGTTATAATCTCATAATAGATTATTTATATTTCGCTAGAAGGGGGAATTAGCTATGGAAAAAAAGAAAGGGCTGCGGCTCGCTTTGAAACTTAGTCTGACGGTGATGGTTCCAATAATTCTGATTACGGTGGCGGGGATTGTTTTAAGTGCCGTGAAGCAGAGTGATTTATCAGAGAGTCTGGTGGAACGGGAAATCAGTGGTATTGCACGAAGTGTACGCCAGACCTATGAAGAACTGGAACAGAGCAGCGAATTTGTGATGGATGGTGATACTCTTTCCAAGGGTTCACAGAAGTTAAGTGGTGACTATGAGCTGATCGATAAGCTGAAGAAGGAACAGGATGTGGAATTATCACTGTTTTATGGAGATGTGCGTATTCTGACCACTTTGACGGATGATACTGGCAAACGTGAGATTAATACTAAGCTGTCTTCCGAGATTTACGAGAAACTGCAAAAGGGTGAAGATTATTTTGCATCTGATATTGAGCTGTTTGGCAAACCTTATTCCGGCTATTACGTGCCGTTGTATCAGCCGGGTACAAAAGATATTGTCGGCAGTATATTCTGTGGAAGAAGCCAGACTCAGGTAAATGATAGTTTGAGAGGCACCGTGCTTTCCATGGCAGGGGTCATGATTGGCATTTTTGCTATTGCTTTTATCTTCGTTCTTGTCATGGTAAGGCGTATTGTGAAGAGCTTGGATGGTGCTGTGGATAATCTCGGCAGTGTAGCAAAGGGAATTCTCAATTTTGAGATGAAAGCAGAGCTATTGGAACGTGGAGATGAAGTGGGGGATATGGCAAGAGCTATTCAGAGCCTGATTCAGTCTCTGCACGAAATTGTGGTAAATATTACACAATCCTCTCAGGCACTGGAAAAATTCTCGGATCAATTTTCGGATTCCTTCAAGGGTATTTCAGATTCGATTTCAAGTGTAAATACGGCAGTGGAGGAAATTGCCGGTGGAGCTACGAGCCAGGCCAGCTAGACGATGAATGCCAATCAGAAAGTGACCGAGATGGGACAGGCTTTGGAGGAGACTTCTGCCAATGTGGAGACGTTGAATAGCAGTTCGGAGAAAATGAAGGAGTACAACCAAACAGCAGGAAATAATTTGGAAGAACTGAATGTAATCAGTGAGAAAACAAAGGAGTCTGTCATTGCCGTACAGAAGCAGACAAATCTTACTAATGAGTCAGCACAGCAAATCAGAGAGGCCACCGAGTTGATTACTGACATTGCAGATCAGACCAACCTGCTTTCCTTGAATGCTAGTATTGAGGCGGCACGAGCGGGAGAGAACGGCAAAGGTTTTGCTGTTGTTGCTGACGAAATTCGTAATCTGTCGGAACAGTCTCGTCAATCGGCAGAGCGTATTGTAGAGATTGTTACGGATCTTCTGGATAACTCAGATACCAGTGTGCGAACGATGAATGAGGTAGTGCAAAATATTGAGGTTCAAAATGACAAGCTTTCCGAGACCGGTCGTATGTTTGATTCACTGGATGCAGAGATTAATGAAGTGGCGGCTGCTATTACACAAATCCGTCAACAGACAGCGGCCTTGAATGAACAGAAAGAAATGGTTACCGGCATTGTGGATAGTCTGGCGGCTATTGCAGAGGAAAATGCAGCGAGTACGGAAGAAACATCTGCATCTATGCTGGAACTTAATGAAATTGTTGAGACCTGCCATCAGGCTACAGGACAGCTTGCCGGTCTGGCAGAGCAGTTGGCAGAAAATACGAAACAGTTTGATATATAGTGTAATTGTTACGAAGAAAAAGGAGAGAAGCTTCAGTCTGGTTGGAAATCAGGCTGGAGTTTTTTTGTAGCACAAGCCCACAAGTACCATCATGTATGATTGGCAAAATGATACTTTTCTCACAGAACATTTTGTGATAGAATAGACAACAGGAGGTATTGAATTGTTAAGTGAGGATAGAATTCGTAAAATGATTCGTTTGTCAGATTATGAAAAGGGATTGGGCAGCACCGATTTGAAGCGCGCTCATTATTGGAAAATGGATTATGTGAGACTGCAGATATTGAAAACTTTTCTGGCAGTTCTTGTGTCAGTGGTGCTGATTTTTATTCTAATAGCATTGTATAATCTGGAATATGTGATGCAACATGTTTTAGAGCTGCCATATCGGGAGATACTGCTATATGGAGCAATCGTTTTTGTCCTGGCAGAGGTCATTGCTGTAGTGGTTACTGTAAAGTTGGCTACCAGGGAATATGACGAATCGAAATCCAGGGTTAAGGAGTATTATGTCACTCTCCGGGAACTGGAGGGGCTCTATGAGGAAGAAGAGGGACAGGAGGAAGAGTCACCATGATGGCATTGCTTACGTTGAAAAGTAAAATCAAGAATTTTTATGAAAAGCATTATCGCCTTGTGCGTGGCATATTGAAAGTGTGTCTTGTCTTTGCGGTGCTCCTGATGATTACAAAGAAAATGGATTACCAGAGTTTCCTGTCGCAGTACTGGCTCCTGTTTGGAATTGCTCTTATCTGTGGAGTTACGCCGGACATGGTTTCAGCACTCAGTATTCTGGCGGTGGCAGAGGTGGAGATTTTTCAGGTGTCACAGCTGCTTGCGGTAGCGTTGCTTCTTGTTATTTTGATTTATTACCTGTTGTTTGGCAGACTGACCAGCAGACAGTGTATTATACTTTTATCGGTACCCGTGTTATCTGCTATTCATCTGGAATATCTGGTACCGATTGTAGCAGGATTGTTCTTTTCCCCAGTTATGATTCCGGCACTGATATTGAGTGTGTTTTTACAATTTATTATATGTGGTGTGCAGGAATACGCATTGGCAGTTTCCCGGGTGACTGAGGAGAGCACCATTCTTGCTCCTTTGCAGTATCTGGTATCCTATCTAAAAGGGAATACGTTGCTATTTACACTGCTCACGGCCTTTGTACTAACTTTTGTTTGTGTTTATCTGATACGTCGCATAAAAATGCAGTATGCGTCACAAATTGCGATTTTGGTTGGTGCTATTTTGATTCTTTCCGTTTTGCTTGTGGGTAATATTCTGCTTGAGCTGGACGTGAATCTTCTCGAGGTTGTCATTTCTATCGTAATTTCTGTGGCGATTGCATATATTGTTCAGTTTTTCCATTTGACGCTGGACTATCAGGGGACGAGGAAACTGCAGTTTGAGGATGATGAATATTACTATTATGTTACGGCAGTTCCCAAATTTAAGGTTGCTGTTGTTGATAAGACGGTGACGAGAATTGTGACGGATGAAGAGGATGAGAATCAGGATCTCAGAGCAGAACTGGAAAAGGAACTGGAAGATGATTTTGGAGACTTTGTATAGATTGGAGAGTGTAGCAGATGAACACAATAATTAGTTTCTTTCGGGATTATGTGGCATGGCTGACAATTCCGGATTTTACCATTACTGATGTGCTTGAAATTGCGATCATTGCTTTTGCTTTCTACCACATCATTCTTTGGATTAAGGATACGAGGGCGTGGGTGCTGCTGAAAGGCATGATAATTCTTGGTATTATATTCCTGGTGGCACTTATCCTGGAAATGAATGTTGTCCTATGGGTATTTCAGAATGCTATGGTAGTGGGTATTATGGCACTGGTTGTAATTTTTCAACCGGAACTTCGGAATGCGTTAGAACAGCTGGGAAGAAAAAATATTCTCAGTACATTTAGTTTTGATAATCAGAAGGCGAAAAACGAACGATATTCGGCAGAAAGTATTGAGGGAATTATCAAAGCAGTATATGACATGGCACGGGTCAAAACAGGGGCATTGATTGTGGTGGAGCGTAACATCCAGTGCAGGGAATACGAACGGACCGGAATTCCCATTGGAGCCAGAATCAGCAGCCAGCTGCTTGTGAATATATTTGAGCACAATACGCCACTTCATGATGGGGCGGTGATTCTCCGTGACAACCAGATTGTGTCTGCTACCTGCTATCTGCCGTTATCCAATAATCTGGCGGTGAGTAAGGAATTGGGAACGAGACATCGCGCCGGGTTGGGAATCAGTGAAGTGTCGGATTCTCTGACAATTATAGTATCTGAGGAGACAGGATTTGTTTCCTTGGCATGTGATGGCAAGTTATACCGGAAAATCGATGCCGATACCTTGCAGCTTCGGTTGGAGGAAGCGGCTAAGAGAAATCCGGATGAGAGTAAATTGAGATGGTGGAAGGGGCGCAGAAAATATGAAAAAAAAGCTGACAAGTAATCTCTGGCTAAAGATTGTTTCTGTCGTAGTTGCTTTCTTGTTCTGGCTGGTAATCATCAATATTACAGATCCAACCACATCAAAAACTTTTACTGATATACCGGTTCAAATATTAAATGAGAATGTAATTACTTCAGCGAATCAGGTCTATGAAATAGAAGATGGTGATACGGTTCATGTGACAGTGAAAGGAAAGCGTAGTTTCGTAGAAACGCTGACAGAGAATGATTTTACGGCAACGGCGGATCTGAGTGAATTGTCCAAGGTAAATGCTGTGAGTATTGATGTGAGACTTAATAAAGAATCTCCATCCAGTGTGGATGTGGACTGGAATAATGCGGTTTTGAAGGTGAATTTGGAGAAGCGCGTGACAAAGAAGTTTAAGGTCGAAGTTGCCTATGAAGGTGATCTCAGTGAAAACTATGTGCTGGGTGAGATGGTTGCCAAACCCAACATCGTTGAGGTTTCCTGTGGTGAATCCAAATTCAAGAAGATTGATCATGTAGGCGTTGTGGTAAGTCTCAACGGTGAAAGTGAAGATTTTGAATCGGAATACAGTCCCATTCTGTATGATGCCAATGGAGATGCCCTGGATGATACCAATGTAACTTTCAGTAATGATGCAATCCGGGTTTCTACTGAAGTGTTGGAAACGAAAGAAATACCGGTTTATGTGACGACTACCGGGAGGCCTGCAGAGGGCTATCGTCTGGTCCAGACAGATTATAAGCCGGAAAGTGTGCGGGTGTCGGGAACGAAAGAAGCACTGTCCAAAGAGGTTTCTATCAAAATTCCCATTCACATTGACGGAGAGAAAAAAGATATAGAAAAAGAAATCATGCTGACAGATTATCTGCCTGCGGGATTAACTTTGGTGGGGGATACAGAGACGGTTTCTGTTCGCTGTGATATTGAGAAGGATGGTCAAAGAGTTTTGTCACTTACGTCCGCAGATATTGCGGTGAGAAATCTGCCCCAGAATTATACCATGAATTTTGAGCCGGAGTCTGAGAAATATTCTGTAGAGTTACTTGGTGAGGATGCCGTATTGGCAGATGTCAATATAGCAGATTTAGGTGCATATGTAGATCTGACGGGATTAACCGACGGTTCGCATACGTTGGAACTAAAGTTCAGTCTTCCTATGGGAATTAGGGTAAAAAATAAAATCAAGGTTAAAGTTCATATGAATAGGCAAGGTGGAGAAACTGCTACAGCTACTCCGGGAAATACTGCTGAACCTTCGATGGATGAATAAAAAAATGCGGCTCTAAGCCGCATTTTTTATTCAACAATCCCCGCTTCTTTAGAGAGGGATATTACCATGTTTTTTCTTCACGCTATCCAGAGAACGTTTCTCAGACAGTATCATGATGTCTCCATAAATGCGTTCTCTTGTAGCTTCCGGTTTGATGATTTCATCCACATAACCATGCATCGCTGCAATGCTCGGATTCATGAACTTTTCATTGTATTCATCTATTTTTTCCTGACGGAAAGCAGCCTTTTCGGCAGGATTCATGTCTTTCATCTTTTTACCATACAAGATGTCTGCCGCACCATCGGCTCCCATGACAGCGATTTCTGCAGTTGGCCAGGCGTAGACAAAGTCGGCACGCAGATGCTTGCTGCTCATAGCAATATAAGCTCCGCCGTAAGCTTTTCGAAGAATCACATTAATCTTGATGGATGTCGCTTCAGAATAAGCGTAAAGAAGCTTAGCCCCGTGCCGGATAATTCCTTTGTACTCCTGATCTTTACCGGGCAGGAAACCGGGAACATCGGTAAGGGTAATGATTGGCAAGTTAAAAGCGTCGCAATATCGGATAAATCTTGCTGCTTTATCAGAGGAATCGCAATCCAGTACACCTGCCATAAATTTTGGCTGATCGGCAATGATACCAATAGCGACGCCTTTGATACGCCCAAAGCCGACAACAACATTTCTTGCAAATTCTTCCTGAACTTCTAAGAAAGAACCTGAATCCACAATGCCGTTGATTACATCGTGGATATCATAACTCTGGTTACTTTTCTCAGGAATTATATTTGTTAAATCTTCATTAAATTCTACGTCTTCATTATATTTTGGCAATGCTACCGTGTTTGTGTGAAGGCATCCCTCTTCGTAGCAAGGCGGAATAATGGAAATCAGTTCCTTCACCTTTTTGAAACATTCCTTTTCGTTTGGCATATGGAAGTGAGCGACACCGCTTCGGGTAGCATGTACACTGGCACCCCCCAGAGCATTGGCAGTGATATCTTCATTGGTTACACTCTTGATGACCTTCGGGCCGGTTACGAACATCTGACTGATGTCATCGATAACAAAAATGAAATCGGTGATACCCGGTGAGTAGACGGCACCGCCGGCACAATTTCCGGCTATAATGGAAATCTGAGGAATGTAACCGGATGCCATTGTATTATAATAGAAGATTTCGCCATAACCGGCAAGGGCGTTAACACCTTCTTGAATTCGTGC
>JALENH010000310.1 GCA_022767895.1 Eubacterium sp. | reverse complement strand
TATTTCTCAGCTTGGAATTCCAGTTGGCGTTTTTGCTGCAAATCAGTTTGCTGTAATTCACTGACTTTTAATATGTTGTTAAGCAGAAAGTAATTGGCAACGTTGGCAAAAAGCAAGCCCGCCATTCCGACTATATGCAATACAGTCTGCGTGGTACCTGCATCACTCTGCGCAGAAAAAGTAGTCAGAAGAACAAGTGATATAATAGGCATAATTAGTACAAGCAAAGAGTACTGGAGGGAATAGGGTGTCTTTTTTCTCCTCCAAAGAAGCATTGTAATATTGAGAAGAATGAATAGCACAATTTTGGAACAGGCCGTACCATAGGTGTCATCTTCCAGAATGTGGGAAGAGATATCCACCGGCAAAATGGAGACGAACAGGAACACGAGGAGCTCGGAAATTGTGGCATATACCTGAAAAGAAAATGTGACAAACAAACGGTGTCGTAATGTGCTGTCATGAAGAAAAGTAAGCAAAAATGTTGTGACTGCACTGACTGTAATGGTGAGATAAAAACGTAAATTGTCATGCTCGTTGTTATAAAAATTGCTTATTACTGTAAGAAGAACTTCGGTTATTAGAAACAGTGATATATATAGGTATACCGGAAAAGTCTCCTTGCGTTTACCCAGCATTTTTCCAAAATACAGGAACAAAATACAGGCGTCAAATAGGGCAGAGATAATTTCAAAAATCATAAAAAAGTCCTTCTTTCTTATCGCATAATAGGATGAATCAACAAATTTCTGTTGAATAAGGTGCGTACATTTTTTTCTTTCCGGCGGCTGAGAGGGATTGCCGTATTGTTACTCATAATAACATCATTTTTCCTGAAATAATGTAGGTGCTGAATGTTAATGAGAAATCCGCGACATGGACTGATAAACCCCAGTTCCGCTAAATCCCTTTCCCAATCACCAATAAGTCCTGTGGCCTCAATGGTCTTTTCTTTTGTAGTAACCAGCAAAACTTTTTGCTTTGCATTAATACTCTCCACGGAAATAATGTCGTTTAAATTTACTAATTCTTCCGAATAATCAGTGTGCACAAGTAATTTGGCAATTTGGGAGTTTTCGTAGTCGTCAATGATTTGTACAACAATCTCCTGAAGTTCCTTGTATGAATATGGTTTTGTCAAATATTGAAATGCCTGTACATTAAAACTGTCTTTCATGTATTGGGGATAACTGCTGACAAAAATGATGCGTACATTCCTATCGGGAAGTGTTCGTATTTTTTTCGCCAACTCAATGCCATCCAATTCGGGCATTTCCACATCTAAAAATAGTAAATGAAAAGCACCTGGTGCAGTGTATGCGGACAATAGCTTTTGGCTGTCATAAAATGATGTAATCTGAAAGTCAATATCCATTTCCAGACTTATTTTATGTAGATAGCTGTTCAGCGTCTCGACGTCACAAACATCATCGTCACAAATTGCAATATTAAAAATCATAAGAACATCCTCCCCTAAAAGATGATATAAGTATAGCTGATATCATACTGATTACTACTATACTAACACATAATGCTTTGACATGATATAGAAAAGTTTGGAGAAAACATCATGTCTGTTCATCTCTTCTTTTTCATAGATTTATTCATTTTATCATAAATATGAATCATTTGATGAAATAAGGATAAGTGGTAAAGGAATGCGGATGAACGGTAAAGTATTGGAAAATATACCGTTCATCCTTAAAATTTAACCATTTATCCTCTTTTCTTTTATTTGGTCCGATTTATGCTATACTTTGAAAAAGGCTATATGCGAAAGGAGAGATTAAGGAGTGTATGAAAGCAAAAATCAAAAATTATTTGGGAATCATTTTTCTGGCGATAATAACGGTATTGTTATTGTTTTACAGTGAAGTGTGTTCTCCAACCAGTATGCTGGAAAAATGTGATATTATTTTCAATCAATATAACACTTCCGGAATCCTTTGGGTGTTTTGGAAAATAGTTAGCATCGTAACAAGGGGAATCGTCCTTGTTACGGTATGTATAAATGTACTTGCCATTATTGGCGTTATTCGAGGTGTTGTCCATGCAAAGAGGATATTTTGGACAAGTCTTGTGCTTAACATGCTAAATGTGAGTTGGCTTCTTATTTTGACAATAGCGGAAAAAAGTGAAATGTTATTAAGGTTTTTAGCAAAAATATGTTGCTTCCTATCGGGAGTGGAATATCAAGCAGAGGCAGATTTGTCAGTAGCCTTTAAGCCTCTTAATTACTTTCTTGAGCGACGAATTGTAATCGGTATTGTCATTGTATTATTAGTGGGATGCCTTGTGTGGGCAGTTAAAGAAAAAAATAAAGAAGCGATAAACATCTCCTATGGGAAAGTAGCGGCGTACATTTTGC
>JALENH010000289.1 GCA_022767895.1 Eubacterium sp. | reverse complement strand
AATCTCGCCAACACGGTAAAACCGGAGACCTTTGAACTGGCCACCGAATTTCTGGCCAAGGAGATTGAGCGCACGGCTGCCATGGGGGCGGATGTGCTGGTGCTGCATCCCGGTTCCCACGTCGGTGCCGGTGAAGAGGCCGGAATCGCCCAGATATGCCATGGATTAAATCAGGTGCTGAGCGCTGACACTCCCGTCACCATCGCTTTGGAGACCATGGCAGGAAAAGGCAGTGAGATTGGCCGCAGCTTTGAAGAATTGCGGGCAATCTACGATGGCTGCCAATATCCGGAAAAGCTGCGGGTATGCTTTGACACCTGCCACGTCAACGATGCCGGGTACGATATCGTAAATGATTACGAGGGGGTTATGGCGGAGTTTGACCGGATTCTCGGTCTGAATCAGATTGCCGCTTTTCATATCAATGACAGCAAAAATCCCCGCGAGGCCCACAAGGACCGCCACGAGAATTTTGGAAAAGGGCATATCGGTGCCGATGCATTGATGCAGGTCATCCGTGATTCACGCTTCGAGACGATTCCGAAAATTCTTGAGACTCCCTGGCTCAGGGACCCGGAAAATCCCAAGAAGTCCACACCTCCCTACAAGGAAGAAATTGCGGAAATCCGAAATCGTCTGGAAAGTCGCTAACTACGTTTCTCGGAAGCAGGAAGCGTGACCCGGAAAAACCGCCGCAGAAATTGTCTGGCATTAAAAGGAATAATCGGATAAATGTAACTTTTACCGCTGATGGTTTTGTTCGTTACAATCAGCACAAGCACAAATAACACGCCTCCTAAAAGTCCCCACAGCCCAAATGCCGCTGTGAGACAGATGAGGATAATCCGCATAAATTTCAGCGCATATCCCAGTTCAAGACTCACCTGGGTATAATTGGCCACCGCTACAAAGGCCATATATAGCATAATCTCTGAGTTAAACCACCCGGAGCTCACCGTGTAATCCCCCAGAATAATACCAGCCACCACGCTCAAAGGGGTGCTCAGCATATTGGGGGTATTCACCGAGGCAAGTTTCAGGCCGTCTATGGCAAATTCCAAAATCAGCATTTGCAGAAAGATGGGAACATTAATGGGATCATTGATCTGGATAAACTTCAGGCTCTCCGGCAGCCACTCCGGATGCATAATCACCAGGAGAAATACCGGCGTCATGATTACCGCCAGAATATCAATGACCATCCGGGACAATCGCAGATACGTCCCGGTAATGGGTGGAAAATAATAGTCATCCGCGTCTTCCACAATATCAAACACCGATGTCGGCAGAATCATGGCCGACGGAGAATTATCCACCAGTATCGCAATACTTCCCTCAAGAATACTGGCCGCTGTCACATCCGGCCGTTCTGAAAATTTGAACTTGGGAAAAGGATTATACCATTTGTGCTGATACAGACACTCTGCCAGACTCTGCTGGTTCATGGACAGAGAATCAATCTGTATGGCATCTACCCGCTGTTTTATATTTTCCAACATTTCCGGCTCCACCCGGTCTCCCATATAGGCAATCACCACATCGGTCCGGGAACTTTTTCCCACGGTGTGCATCTCCATCACCAGATTGGTTGACCGGATGCGGCGGCGAATCAAGGCCGTATTGAACACCACTGTCTCCACAAAACCATCCCGGGAACCCCGCATGACCTTATCTTTCTCCGGCTCATCCACAGACCGGCCAGGATACGTACGAAAATCGGTAGCCAGCAGCTCCGAATAACCATCAATCATCAGTATCGGCACACCCGAAAGCACCCGCTGCAGAAAATCATTCTCGGTTCTCACCAAATCAATTTCTCCATAGGGAAGTTTTTCCTTTAGAAAATCATGTGCTGTCGCCGGCATCTCTTCCGGTGTAATCTTATAGAGAAATTCTAATACCTTCTCCATAACTTCGTCTTTACAGAAACCATCAATAAAGTAAAAACAAGCCTTTTTACCACCAATTGTCACCACCCGGTACAGCAAATCAAAGCTTTTGTCCACATGAAGAAGCTCATCAATCCGCTGTTTATTTTTTGCAAAATCCTTTGAAAACTCTGTCCTCACTGACATTCATACCTCCCAAACAGATTCCTTTCACTATAGGGTTGACAATAAACCACCTTTTTATGTATGATGAATGAGAATAACCAGAATAGTTTTAGGAGGTGTTTTTTTGGACGTACCCCAGGACCCCATTATATTAGTCAGCTATGTGAACACAAAACTGCGTGATCAGTTTGCCACACTGGAAGAGCTCTGCCACACCTGTGAACTGGATCAGGAAGAGCTTTGCCGGACACTGGACTCCATTGATTACCAGTACGATGAAACAACCAACCAGTTTGTCTGATTTCTTATGGTACAAAAAATGAGTACGATTACTTTTACACACACAATTTCAATTGAAGATTATAACGACCTCCGTGCCAGCGTGGATTTCATTACCATCCGCGAAAAGCGTGCCCGCATTGCTCTGGAGAATTCGCTCTATACGCTGATTGCTCTGGACGATGGAAAACCCGTAGGGATGGCACGTGTCGTTGGCGACGGCGGCTATGTGTATTTCATCTGCGATGTCATTGTACGGCCGGCCTACCAGTCCCGGGGACTGGGTCGCCGCATCATTGAGCAGGTTTTACAATGGCTGGAAGACCAGGTGGATGAGGGCGAGACAATTATGGTAAACCTGATGTCGGCTATAAACAAAGAACCGTTTTATGAAAAGCTTGGTTTCCACAAGCGGCCTTTTGGCAACCACGGTTCCGGCATGAGCCGGTGGATTTCCCGTTAATCCTCCTCTCTTTTTTTCATCTCGTCATTGACCGCCTTGAGCACAGTCAATGACACCGGCCCCAAAATAACGCCGCCGATGCCAAACAATTTGACCCCGGCATAAACCGAAACAAGGATATACAGC
>JALENH010000268.1 GCA_022767895.1 Eubacterium sp. | reverse complement strand
GTACTCTATCTGTTCCTACACATAACACATCTTCTTCCATCCAGACTATACTGTCGGCTCTGGAATCTCACCAGATCGGCAACAAACTGTCGCTCGCGGGCTGTACCGCCGGTGGGGAATCGCACCCCGCCCTGAAGATTTCTTTTCTGTTCTTAGGTCATTATATACCATTGTGAGACATTATACAAGCCTATTTTTCAACATAAATTGCCATTGTAACGGTTCCATCTGCATTCTTGGTACAAGTCTCAATGACACATTTCCCATTTTCAAGATAGTAAAAACCTGTTGCAGTAACCACACCTGTCTCAAACTCATCCCATTGTTCTAAAATCTTTCCATCTCCGCTCATCCCTAAAGCTTCCCAACTATAATCAATATACCCGTCAGCATCTGGTTTTAGCGTCTTTACTGTATTTTTCACAATTTCTGCTTTCATTTCTATAGCTTCCGGGGTCCACTTCCTTGCTTCAGAATCTTTCTCGTCAAAAACAGGACTAGGCTTATGTTTTGCATCCGACCAAAATTCATTCCATTCCTTTATCTTTTCCTGTGCTGCACTTTCATCCGTCTTGCTTTTATCCATAGGTACTTCAAACAACATATTAAGACCATCATAATCCTTGTTTACTGTTATTTCACCGGTTGTCTTATTATATTGATAGGCATTTACCTCATCCAGTTGCTTGTCACATACTCCCAGGTATACCCCCTGGTCTGCAAATATTTCAAGATCATTACATTCCAGTATGCGATAATAAATACCATTTTTAATAAATGAATGACATACACCATCCATATGATAAATATTTACTTTTGCAGGATCCTGCCCTTTTATATATGGGGATACATAAAATTGTCCTACTTTGTTATCTTCTGATTCCTCAAATGCAGTTCCATCTTCTTTTGCGAACGCTGTTACGATATAAGAACGATCCTCCAGAATGGTTCCATTATCATCTGTTATAAGATTATCACTTATATTTTTTCCTGAAACCACCCCCAACATCGTTACTTTATATCCATTTTCTGTCTGACATTCATGTTCGATAGCAGCACCTCTATCCCCGAATGCATCTGCCAACTTCTGATCCCCTACCTCAGTTGCTGCCTCCTTTGGATTCAAATACTTCCATGCCGCATATACGGTTCCACCAGATACTGCTACTACAGTTATTGCCAAGGCTGCTACAGCAGCCATTTTTCTAATATTCCATCTAATCACGCTTTGGTCCCTCCTTGCTTGACGCATTATACTTTCATTTAAGCTTTCATTTGGTTCTGATTTTGCTTCAAGGGCAAACTTTAAAAGTGATTCAAACTTATCCATAGTTAAAACCTCCAACTCGATATTTTCTTCCTTACTTTCCAATAGACAAAATGATTACTCGGCCTTGAAGCCTCGCTGTATCAATCGCTCCTTTAATATTATTCTAGCTTTATACAAACGGCTTTTTACAGTTCCTTTGGGCAGTTTCATCACCTTTGCTATTTCAGTAACAGATTGTTCTTCCATATAGTAAAGAACCAACGGAATCTGATATTTATCGGATAACATTTTCAACTCATCCTTCAGGATTTGTACCTCCTGCGCTTTTATCACATAGCCTTCCGGAGTTGTTTCCTCCGAAAATTCTTCCTGTTTTTCTTCCGTCAGACACTCTTCTGGTGCAATTCGAGCCCGCCATGCTCTCTTTCTTTTCTTGTTTTTCCAAAGCATAACAGCAATCGAAAGCAAATAGGATTTGGGATTATTGTCTATATCAATCTTGTCCAATTTCTGAACAGCTTGCAGGAAAATATCTTGATATAATTCTTCCGCCTCTATTCGACTTCGTGTCAATTGTTCACAGAACGAGTAAATATCCTTACCGCTGGAATGAATCAGCGATTCTAATTCTGATATTGTCATGTGTCTATCTCCATTTATCTTTCTTCGTCAACGATTTTGTAAATGGTATTTACCCTTACACTAATATATTGTAATATCCCAGTTGTCGGTTCACTCTTTTTTATTTCTTGCTTGAGAATAAGGCATATCAGGTAGCTCAACCTAATATGCCTTATCTCTTAATTTAATACTTTATTCATTTTACCATTCCCTCAAACCGCTTCACAATCGCTTCCTTCTGCGCCGCGTCCACAACTTTGGTAATCCAGTAGGGCCCGGTCTGCTTCAGCTTCGTATCATCCACCTGTTCCACCACCGTGAACACCTGATCCACAAGTTTGCGGAACAGTTCCACTTTTTCCTCCTGTGTCATGTCATCCGTAAGATTATCCTTGTTGGTATCAAGCTGCCGCTGATACCACGCTGTCTCTGCCGCCTGATAATCCTGAATGGTTGTGTGATAATTGATGCCAAGAAGGGGTTCTCCGTCCTGCTTTTCATAGATACTTATGGTTTTATCTCCCGGTGTATCAAATTCCACAACACACAGATAACCGCCGGACACACGCACCATCACTGCGCCGGCATCCACCGTTCCCTGCGCCGGAATATCGGTATAGTTCGCCACCAGTACATACCGGGAAATATCTGTGCTTCGGATTTCAAAACCCTTCGGGTCCGGATTATCCGTCTCGATAAACAAGCCATAGGGGCAGCCGTTATATACACCATTATCGGTGTTCCACAGACTCACCTTATAAGAATATTTCTTCGTTTTTGCCGTACTCACCGTTCCGGTTCCCGCGTTGTCATCCGCATCCGGTGCATAGACGGCAATCATATACTGGTATTCTTTGGCTTTCGTCGTCGCTGTCACACGGACTTTTCCCACTTTTTTCGCCGTCACCTTCCCGCTCTTTGTCACAGAAGCAATCCGGGAATCTGCGGATTTCCATGTCACCTTTCCCTTCACGCCCGGTTTCAGCGTTTTCTTTGCACCGAGCATCAGGTTCACCGTTCCCTTTTTCACCGGACGCCGAAGCACTTCCACCTTAAAAATATACTTACTGCTGTAAATTTTCATGGTGACCGTAGTCTTCCCTACCTTTTTCGCCGTCAGTTTCCCCTTCTGGGTTACTGTTACCACACTCTTTTTTCCGGACACCCAGCGGGCCTTTTTCTTGTTCCCATTGTTGCGGATTTTGTGACTCTGTCCCACGTAGAGTACAATGGGATCGGAGTAACGCACCACTTTCTTTTTGGCCTGTGTCACAGGTGCCATCCCACCCAGGGTCAGAGAAAGCACAAGAAGAAACGTCAACATAAATACCCCTCTACTTTTTCGCACAAAAATTCCTCCTTTCGGGTTTCTGCTTACTACTAATCTACCACGAAAGGAGGATCCTAGTCAAATATAAACGGTGTTGGGAACATAAGCATAAATAACCTTGCCCTATTTCTTCAGCACCTTACTATATAAAAAATTATTCTGCAGGCTTTTTATAGTCGACAATAATCTGGGAAATATCTAACTCTGCTATTGAAATTCCATGCTGAATCCCCTTGAACTGAATGCAGTTACAATCAGCATTTGTTAAAATATCAAATGTCCAAGTAAATTCACCTACCGTGTCTATTGCATCTTCCTCTGAATTGCCAATCTCTGACATAGCAACATCTTCCCCATCAGTAATGGTGTAACAACGGAAACCTCTTGCCTCATCACCTGTATTACTTGCATTCATAACTCCCTTTACCGTTACAGTAAGGTTGCTTTCTGACGGAATCATCTCTGGTAATGTAAAATAGCACAATGATACATCTCTAAGCTGAAGAACTTTGTTCTGTGCATTATAAGTAACTCCCCCGGATTTCGTCGCATCTACTGCCTGACTAAGGTCTAATACTACTCTGGAGTATCCTTCAGCAGGTGGTGTGGTTGGTTCTGGTGTGGCGGTTGGTGTCACCTCTGGTGTTGCAGTTGGTGTTGCAGTTGGTGTTGCCACTGGTGAAGCGGTTGGTGTTACTGCCGGTGTTGACGTTGCGTTTTTCTTTGTCGTGTCCGTGGTTTTCTTGGCTTTTACCGTAACTTTAATTGTCTTTTTAATATTCTTCTTACCAGACTTCATTGTTACTGCAATCTTAGCAGTTCCCTTTTTCTTACCTTTGATAGTAGCACCCTTCTTGGATTTTTTACTTAACTTAATGTTTGCTTTTCCTGATGTAATCTTCCAGGTAACTTTGGATGCATTT
>JALENH010000154.1 GCA_022767895.1 Eubacterium sp. | reverse complement strand
CCACCTCTTGTCAGCCTCCTCTGCACCGTCGTGCTATGTTTTCCTCGAGGTGAGACCCATTGTATCACTGGAGCAGGAAGAAATCAATTGGTAGTAATAGACAAAATTCAGGGGTGTATTTTTGTGAAAAAGGGAGATTTTGTGGCGTGTTACGCCAAAAAGTGGCTTTTGGTGGTCGTTTTACGCCAAAATCCACCTCTTGCGGCTCATCTCAAATTCGTTTATGATAGAAATATCAATATAGAAAAAAGGAGAATCTGCTTATGAATTATATGGAGGACGCACTGAAGGAAGCCTAGACCGGAATTGAAAACGGACACGGCGGCCCCTTTGGCTCGGTAGTCGTCAAAGAGGGAGAAATCGTCGGCCGTGGCCACAACCGCGTTCTCTACAAAAAAGACCCCACCTGCCACGGCGAGATGGAAGCCATCCGGGACGCCTGCCAAAATCTCAACACCCACGATTTGTCCGGGTGCGAATTGTATACCACGGCAGAACCGTGCCCCATGTGTCTGGGTGCCATCCTTTGGGCCAATATAAAAACTGTCTACTATGGTTGCAACCGCATGGATACGGATTCCATCGGTTTTCGTGATGACATTTTCTATGAATATCTGGACGGGAAAGCAGAATTACTGGAAATGAGCGAACTCTCCAGAAACGAGTGCCTTCAGCTGTTTGAGCGATATCAGACATTGGATAACAAAACAATATATTAGCTTTTCACCTCTGACAGTTTTCGACATAAAATGATAATAACCAACAAATGATTGGAGATTATCATGTATTATATTGTCGGAATACTGATTACATTTTTGTGTATCCTTCTACCGCTTCACTGCCGGCGCAAAAAAAGAATTTTGAAAAAATTGGCGAGGATGTCTCCCTGCGAAAAATATAGTCTGCTAGATTCTGTGGTAAAACCATTTGGTTATAAATACATTCCGGAGTGGGATGTATTCAGCAGCCGGGTGGATGCCTGGCAGAGGCAGTTTGGCTACGGAACTGTTTATGACCGGGCATCGGTCTATTTCAATATGGCCTTGCAAACATTACCGATATATTTTGACTACGAAGGGCGCACCTGGCTCATACAGGTGTGGAAGGGACAGTACGGCATCTGCACAGGCTGCGAGCTTGGCCTTTACCATGCCAATGGGCTGGTGGATGAATCACAGAGGAAAGACGCAGTCTTTCAGGCCGTGGACAACGACGAAATGTTGGACCTATCCATCGAGCTCTGGCGAAAGGGCATCCGAATTGCTTCCCTGAATCAGAGACACTGGTGGCTGACCGCCTTTGATGTGGGTACATTCTCTCAGTCATCGGAGCTTTCCTTGGACATCTCCATTCGATTTCCCAGCCACGAAATGAAAGACGCCTTCTATTTTTCCCTACTAAAACAAGGCGTGAATCGTCGCGATATTTTTTCCTATCATACTTCGCTTTACTTTCACATGCCGGATTGCCGGTACAAAACTTCCCTATGGCATCGGCTGCACACCAGGCTGGTTCAGGGCATCAACCATTTCAATTGCAACCTTTTCTGTTTCGTTACCCGGTGCTGCTACAGTAGCTGCGACCGTATTTTATACCTGTACTTTTATCTGCCCCTCATCTGCCGGCATTTACTCCGGTTGCGGCATTTCCCGAGAAAGAAAAAGAGGGGGTGGATGCCATGAGTTATCAAAAAAGACTGGATGCCGCCTTTGAACAGGTCCCTGTTCTTCCTCTTGGCGAACACGACAAATATGTGCTTTTCAGTGACTGTCACCGCGGAACCGGAACCCACAATGATAATTTCCTGAAAAATGAGCATCTCTATTTAGCCGCTTTGCGCCACTACAACCGGCTGGGTTATACGTATATTGAGCTGGGGGACGGCGACGAACTGTGGGAGAATCGGAAAATGGAACAGATTACGGAAATTCACAGTGAAGTGTTTGCCAAACTTTCGCAGTTTTATCGGGCGCACCGGCTGTATATGATTTATGGAAATCATGATATTGTTAAAAGAAGTGCCTCTTTCTCGCAAAAGAAATGCTGCCGGTGTGAAAAACCCATTTTCCCCGGCATCACGTTTTACGCCGGGCTGATTCTGGAATATTCCGACAGCGGGGAAAGACTGTATCTGACCCACGGCCACCAGGCTTCCCTCCTCAACTCCACCCTGTGGCCGGTAAGCCGGTTTCTTGTCCGCTATCTGTGGAAACCACTGGAACAGATTGGTTTTCTCGATCCCACCAGTGCAGCCAAAAATTACACCACCAAACAGCGCACCGAAAGAAGACTTGCCGACTGGGCACAAAAAAGGGGACGGACACTCATCACCGGTCACACACACCGGCCCATGGCGGACCCGGATGTATCTCCTTATCTCAATACCGGAAGTTGTGTCCATCCCTACCAGATTACCTGCATCGAAATCGAGCAGGATGCAATCACATTGGTGAAATGGTATATGGATGCCCGTTCCAGCGGAAGTCTCTATGTGGAACGGAGCTGTCTTAACCCACAAGCGGGGCAGTATAGGAATTCAGCAAATCATATTTCATAACCCGATACGCATACCGTTTGGATTCATAGGTAAAAGTTCGTATCATTTTTCCGGTGCTGTCATATTCACCATAGGTATGGTCCATGCCACTGCTGAAGGTTATATTTCCTTTAAAATGCTGAACCCCACTTACTACACTGGAATAGGGAACCTTGAATTTTTTTACAAGCTTATAAGTATTCTTCTTTTCATCCACAAGATACTTGTAGTAATAAGATGCCTTGCCCTTCTTGTAGTCTCCAACACCCTTATACACCTTCCAGTTGAATTTGGGAAGTGTTTTTGCACTGCCAAAATTATTATTGTACATGTAGAGATAATACTGGCCCTCCGGTAGAGTGCTATCCTTTTCCACCGTAATGGTATGCTGCCCCGCATGACCCACAAACTTCTTCCCGACACGCTTTAACAAATATTTCTTGAATTTGGAATTATTATAAAGTGTGCCGCTGTGGATGATGTAGTCGATTTTCGGCTTAGTATAAAGGTTTTTCACTTTTATCAAAGAGCTTTCTTCCCGGCTGCTGACGATTAATTCATTGTCATTTACCAAATCCAGAGAATTCAGGTGAAGCCAGTCAAGCTCCGTGCCTCCATAGGTGTTCTTTCCGCCCTCCCTTTGAACATGCTTTTTCCGCATAGAGGACATGAGAGAGGAAAAATCGACCAGCTTTTTTATTTTCTTGGTCTTCATATCTACGGAAATCACCACATCCTCAATGGTATTCTTTTTCTTATCATTGACCAGACACAATATTTTTTTGTGCGCGGCATCGTACATGAAATCATGATGCAGCTGATAGCCCTTCAGGGTAATGGTTCTTTCAATGCGTCCCAGCCGGTTCATAACAGCAATTTTATCGAGATCATAAGAAAATACCCACTTCCCGTCTATCATGAGAATCCGGTCCGTGCGATAATCATTCAATGGCGTCCGGCCACAGTTTACCCCCTTATTGTCATAATAATAGATATTGGTGGCTTTCGACTTATCATGCCCGAACATGGCGTAAATTCCCTGACTGACGGCGGCTTTACTGCTGCCCTTTTTCACCTTCTTTATTTTTGGAATCACCTTATCTGTCTTTAACTTAAGGTTATATTTTTTTTCCTTCAGAAGAACCTGATTCTCATCGAAAAACTGCAGTTGGATATAATTGGTTTTGCCTGCTGCCAAACCGGTTATCAAATATTCATGCTCTGTCGTCAGCTGATTGGCACCGCTATTGCCCAATCGGTAAGAAAGAGTTTCCGCTCCCTTGGCCGTAATCGTACACATGACGTAACCGGGCTGTTCGGACTTGGCGTAGTAATACAGTGAGGTGGTCATGGTTCCATAGGGATTTCGAACAAAAAGTGGATTGTCCACGGTTCTCGGTGTGGTCTTCCATTTCTTCAACTGTGCGTCCACCTGTTTCTGATACTTCTGCGTGTAAATATTTTTGTAAGTATGCTTTACTGTTAGGACTGCTGCCCTGGAATTTCCAGTGCAAAATAGGCAGCTCCCCAGTAGCATCCCCAATGCAAATAGAAGTATTTTC
>JALENH010000320.1 GCA_022767895.1 Eubacterium sp. | reverse complement strand
CCACCTCTTGTCAGCCTCCTCTGCACCGTCGTGCTATGTTTTCCTCGAGGTGAGACCCATTGTATCACTGGAGCAGGAAGAAATCAATTGGTAGTAATAGACAAAATTCAGGGGTGTATTTTTGTGAAAAAGGGAGATTTTTTGGCGTATTACGCCAAAAAGTGGCTATTTTTAGTCGTTTCACGCCAAAACCCTGATATAAGTCCAAAAACAGTTTTAAAATACCTTTTCAACAAACTCAGCCACACTTCTAACAACAAGATTGGCCTGCACGAATTCCAGATCATCCTCTTCCGTATCCGTACAAATCAATGCCGTACGACAGCCTGCAGCAGCACCCGCCTTTACATCATTTTCGCCATCTCCAATCATCCACGATTTGGATAAATCGATATTGAAATCCTCTGCGGCCCGCAACAACATACCTGGCTTCGGTTTTCGACAATCACAGTCAATTTTAAGTTCCGGGACTTCCCCTTCGTATCCCTTGTGCGGATGATGAGGGCAGAAATATAACCCATCGATATAGGCTCCTTCAAGTCCCAGTAATGTTTCCATTTTATTGTGGATTTCCTCTAATCCCTCATAGGTCACTTCTCCTCTGGCTATCACGGGCTGGTTTGTAACCACAATTGCCAGATACCCGGAAGAATTAATTTTTCTAATCGCCTCTGCTACACCGTCTATCAACATAAATTCATCCGGAGAATGGAGAAATCCTACGTATTGATTAATCGTTCCATCCCGATCTAAGAAAATGGCCTTCTGTTTGTTTTTTAAATTCTTGCCACTTACGCGTCCCGCTTTGAAATCTTCCTCTACGGAATGAAATCTTTCAGGGGTTCCCATATCTTTTACATACTCAGGTGAATCATAACAAAACATTTTTCCTGTTCCTGCAAGCGGTTTTAAAAGCTGTCTGTCTAGGTCAACCTTTCGTACCTTACCGGTGTCGGGATCCACTTTTCCTATTGTATTCACATCCAAATCGGCGAAATCCAAAACAGCTGGGTCTATAATATGTAATCCGGCGTTTACACGGTTTTTATAATAAACCGGCCTCTCATCTTCCTTTGCCAACCACTTCTGGACACTCCCTTCCTGATCGGCTATAATCAATCCGCTGTCATAAGGGTGCGAATTAGGATGTGTAAACAATGTAACCAAACCTCCATGAGACTTATGAAAATCTAACATCCTGTTGAAATCCACATCAAAAACAGCATCTGCATTTAGCAGTAGAAAAGGCTCTGTCCCTAGTTTCTCTCTCAAAAAGAATAGTGCTCCGGCATTCCCCAGTGGTGTCTTCTCATCATAATATTCAATGTTCACGCCATAATTGGAACCATCTTTAAAATGTTCCATGATATGATTCCCGAGATGGCTCACCGTAATGATGATGTCCTGAAAGCCCTGGGATTTCAAAGAATATATCTCTCGTTCCAGAACCGGAACACCATCAATTGGTATCATTGGTTTTGGTATATCGGAGGCAACGGACTGAATTCGGGTCCCCCTGCCTCCTGCCATAATTATCGTTTTCATATAACACTCTTTTCTAAAGGTATTAGATTGTCTTTCAGAGCTTTCGTCACAACTTTTTTCATATTTTCACTGCCGTATTCCTCTAGCAGTTCAACAATCCGTTCTACTCTTACTTCCTCTTCTTCTAATGCCTCTGCTATCTCCGGCACAGACTGGTTTCTGTTCCA
>JALENH010000245.1 GCA_022767895.1 Eubacterium sp. | reverse complement strand
GGTGGTATGAGAAAAGAGATTGAACGATTAGAAAACGAGTTGAAAATTGTGTCTTATCATATGACAAAGGGGGAACAGTTAGAAACCATACTAAATAATACTTTTAAAGAAATAGAGGATATTGCTGATTTACATGAAATGACAAACACACAGCTAAAGCGTATCATCCAAAAAATAGAAGTAGACCATGACGGAAATGTGGATATATACTTGCGTCTGTTTGGGGATTTGGGGCTGGAAGAAACCGTTCTAGTAAACGATAACCGTACATAAGGACATCACGGAGCGTCTTCTCCGGATCAATCCTTCGCTGGCGGCAGAGGCCAGGAAGATATTGGATATTAATAAATCCGAACGGCATATCCGGGGAGGGATGGCGACGAAAGAGAAGTACCATCAGCTGTATGAACATATGCAGCAGGAGAGGATCAGACTCTCATAGTAACAGAAGCGGAATAGGGACTGTACAATTTGACGCCCTTTACGATTCGATAGGTTCGGACACGGAACTGATAGTTTTTCTGTTTGCCCAGATAGCGGATGTTATAAGTTCCTTTTTTCTTTTTGATGCTATGATAACTGAGCATTAAAGGGAGATATTTTTCCCCATGGCGCAAATAGATGGTTGTATGAGTTCCCTCATATTTTTTTAGACGGACCTGAAAAAAACGGGTACTTCCCGTCCGCTTTTTTTGGATTTGTATGGTTGGTTTACGCATGGTCCGGGTACGGGCACTTCCCGGAGCGGTAAAAGCACTCAGCAACTTTTTGCTATTGATGGTGCGGACAATACGTATTTTGTAATAATATCTTGTGTCGCTGTTAATCATTGTGTCGGAATAGGAAGTAGTGCCCTTGGGGCAAAAGGCGATTCGGCGGTATCCGGAGTCCTTTTTGGTCGAACGGTATATTTGCGTACGGTCTGCTTTTTGAGAGATCTTCCAGGACAAATGGATGCCTTCTTTCTTCCTGCCGGTCACACGGAAATTGGCTGCGGCGGAAGGCTTGGCAACAGATGCAGCAGTTTTTTGAGGAGCGGGAGAGGCGAAAGAGGGCGTGGATGTTGGAGATGGTATCGGTGTTTCCTTTTCACCGGGAACCAGACAAATCGACTCAATGGTCACGGAAGAAAGAGAAGGTGTGTTGATGATGGATTTGTCAATGGTCAGGGTCAGGCAGTCGGGTGTTTCCGTCAAGTTTGTCAAATCAAAGGAAACAGAGTGTGTCAGGACTTTGGCGTGTAGGAGCAGGGAAGAGGCAAGACCTTTTCCCCGGCCGCCATCATAGATGGATTTTCCGGTCTCATAGTCTGTTGTCGATGTCTTTGTGTTGTTCAGGGCAATCCGGCTATCTCCAAAAACTTCCCGGCTTAGAAAAGTAATTCGTGTGGAATCATTGTAAATAACATTACTGGAGTAGAAGGAAAAGGTGATTTCCATCGAAGTATAATCCTTAATGGAAAAATCGGGATAATCCTTCATCAACTCGGTGAAAAGAATTGTGTTTACCTCATCGGAATAGATGGTGTGAGGAGTGATTTCAACCGTCTGGGAGGATGTGGCACGGACAGTAGCCGGGAAGGAAAGGAGCAGGAAAAGCAGTGCCCCTGCCAGTATAAAAAGTGGTAATTTCTTCATGGTAATTCTCCCTTCTTACGTCCGTATTGTTACCGTGTTTGAGTAACTGCTGTATAATTTTTTGCCCTGATGTTTCTTCCATGTGCGGATACGAATTCGATATGTTTTTCCCTTGCTCATGTAACGTATATTGATTCCCTTTTTGTTGGGCTTAATCCGGCTTGTGGTGAGAATGAGCTTGTTGTATTTCTTTTTGGTGCGTACATAGACATCCAAATGGGTGCCTTCATATTTCTTTAATTGAATTGTCAGAAATTTCATTTTTTTCCTGCTTTTTTTCTTTACCGAGATGGAGGGTGTCTGCAGTGGACGAATTGTCTTTTTTACAGGAGAAGAAAAAATCCCTTTCTGCGTCGTGCCATATTTGCTGCAGACTGCCCGGATTTTGTAGTACCATGTGGTGGTTTTGGTAACGGGTTTGTCCAGATAAGAGCAGATGGGAGCCTTTACTTTCTGACAGAGAGAGTAACCACTGCTTTTTTTTCGGGAACGGTAAATCTCATAATAGTCTGCCTGAGTGTTGGCATCCCATGTGAGCTGAATCCGGTTTGGTTTCTTAACAGTGGCCTTCAGACCGATCATCGCAAGATTCGGGATTGCTGCGGGAGAAGGGCTGGATGAAACTGTGGGAGAAGCCGATGCTTTTGGCTCTGGGCTGGCGGGGGTGTCTTTGGGAACGAAGACAAGGGTTTTAACCCGTGCGGCTCGTACGGTGGTGTCCTCATATTCGGAGGCAATCTGCAGGGAAATACAGTCCGGTGTTTCTTTGAGGTCTGTCAAATCGAAACGCACTTCGCCTGAACCCTGTCCCAATCGGAAAAAGTAGTAGACAAAAAGTCCGTCGCCAAAGCCGTAATTATAAATGCTGCTTCCTGTGTCAGGGTCTATGGTTGTTGTTTTTGTGTTATTCAGTGCGATTTGTGTATCCTACATTCGACCAATTTAAGGTGTCCATTAAGGTAGAGGAATCAGTGATGGAAGCGTCCGTGTACAGTTCATAGAACACACGAAGTTCCTTATAGTTATTGATGTCAAAATCATCCGGGTACTCCGGTTGCTTACTAAATTCAATTGTACCTGTCCAATCTGTGATTACTTCATCCGGGCGCATCACCAGTGCATTTTTCGGTATTTCCGGTGTGCAGGCAGGGGTGGGTGTAGTGGTAGGAATGGGAGTCAGAGTTGGGGCAGGATTGGAATAATTCACTTTGTAGTTTCTGCTCATGCCATCGGAGGTTTCTGCGTAAATATAATAACCATCCTGCTGCTTTCCAATGTGCCAGGTTACGTCATCCTGACCAAATTTCAGGGTCATGCCATTTAAAATGGTTTCGATATTTTCATCTGTTGCGGGAAGTGTTCCTTCGAGATTCAGCCAGCTGTTGGAGTAGGGACTGTTTTCATAAACAGTGGCCCTATCAATGTTCTTTCCGGTGGCTTCTACAAGTTTGAAATCACCGTACCGATTCGCATTGTCCTGCCTGTAATATACCTGGTATGGCTGCATGGTTCCTGTTTCATCCGCTATCTTTAGGATGGCGACTGTCTCAGGATCATCTGCGTTTATCTGAAATTCTTCGGTTCCGGGAAGCCGGATTTCGTGGTTCACCGGGGAAGTGGAAACGGTATTATAGACGTGGAGTGATGATAGTACTTTCTGAATCGTCTCTTCGGTGGCAGGTAGCGGCCCGGTTAGTTGAATCCTCTTATTGATACAACAGCAATCGCTGACATAGGGGGAAGAGAGACGCCGGCAGAAGATGGATTCCGAGGTGTCTTCTTCGGCGGGATATTCATTGTAGCACACAGTCATTTCGCGAGTTGTGCCATCGCTGCCGGTAATCGTAATAGTGCCTTCGGGAGTGATGGAATAGGAAGCTTCCTCGTCCAGAAATTCTAATTTCAGGCTGGCACAGAGAGCTCCCATGTCGATATCGGATTCTTTTGTTTTACCGTAAAGATGAAGGGCGTTCTGCCAGGTTTCCCAATGCTCGAAGCCATTCCCGGATGTAGAAATGATTTGCAGAGGCTCATATTTTGTTCTGGCATCATGTCGATAACGTAAGTCAACGGTTGCCTGTTTGCCGCCTTTGCCATAGAGGGTGATGAACCCAATATTATCCTCGAAAATGGTTGAGGTAACCCAAGGATCCGGATCATGAAATTCATAATCTATTTTGTAATCCGTGACAGCGGAACTAAAATGAAATTCCATATTTCCCAGCATTTTCTCCATATTTTCTTTTGTGTAGGGCATGTAACTGGAAAGAATGACAATAGAATAACCATAGATGTTCAGGACAGTACTGTCGCCGGGAAGATAGGGGCTTTGGGCATCTTTAATATAAAGGTCATCTTCTGTTGGAGTAGTAGAAGTGGGATCTGTATACTGCCGATAACCAAGTCCCAACAGTTGGCTGTCACCGTTCTGGTCAATCAGGCGGATACCGGCTTGAATAAGGTTACCCCCGTTATTTAAACCGGTTTCTTTGAGAAATTCATCCAATGTCAGAAGTTTATAATCGGCCACCTGGTAGCTCCCTATGATTTCTGCAGTTTGCAGCTTTTGATAGAGATTAATCTCAGATTCGGGAATCAATCCGCTAATGGAAAGAAAGGAAATGTTTGTCCTATCATCAGGGATGAGATCATCGGCTATGTATAATGGGTTCAGTTCCCACACAAAAGGAGCAATGATATCCACTACAGTCATGGATGTGTCTTTCTCTTCCTTTGCCAAAACAACAGATTTTGAACTGTTGTGGTGTGTGGGTAGAACAAATGATAATGCAAGGCAAATGAGAACAAAGCCTGCCAAAATTCTTCTACTTTTTCCTCTGAAGTATCCCATAAGTCATTTTCCTCCCGAACAGTTGGTACTGGTTTTAGTATATCATTTGAAAGGAAAGCGTTCAAGAGTGGAGGGATCTTGAGTTTCCGCATTTTCATACACAACGTCCTGCAATTACAGTTTGCGGAAACTCAAGCTTTTTTTCAGGCAGTTTGTCTCTGCGTTCATCCCCTCGTTGCTATTTTACGGGCGCAGGTAACCTTTCTCCTCGTAGAACCGTAAAATCAGCACGCTATCTAATCAATTACGGACTGTTCAAGGAAATGAAAAATCTCGGCGGTAACAATCCCCCAGTCTCAGCAAAGCCTAACGGTCTATACAACGCAACAAGCCAAATTGTACCGTAAAACAGGGAATCCTCCGACACACCTTTACCCCCCAAATTGCAGATATATCTTATTTAGTCCGTCACCCACCAGCGATTCTGTTAACAATTACGTGTCGTATGCCCATACTCAGAATTTAGACCGTAATCCCCGATAGAACACCGGTATATTTTACGGTTCCTAGAAAAGAACAACCCATTTAGTCCGTTCCCCGCCATAAATCAGAACTCATCCGCTTAGAGGCACTTTAATAAGACCCGCCGGAACCGGACTTTGGGAGAAATATCTTTTATTTTCCAGCGTGAGAAATAGATTCTTACCACTTTAATCAGTCATAGGGAATCCGTTCCTTTTTTGTTTAGTAAGGTTATTGTTTGAGTACTTTAATTTTACATCAAAAAGAGAAAAGATTCCTTATATTTGGGTTGTTTTTTATGTTGGACAATGTTATAATTAGCTTAGGATTTTGTACCGAAATGGAATATTTACATAAAAGGAGATTTTGTTATGAGGAAGTCAATTGGTTTAAAAATTATGGTGCCATTTTGTATTCTGGCAATCGTATGTGGACTATGCTCTACATTGATTTATTCCAAAATTGCTCAGATGAATTCGGCCACCAAGTCCATCAGTGATAATAATATGACTATCACTGAGAAGACGGGCGAGATTGAGTCTGATTTCGTCCTATTACAGTATAAGCTGGCGAGATATACGACAGCATTTGATGATGATGATTTGAAACAGCTTACTTCAGACATCAAAGAAGCCACAGGTCGTATGGATAAGAATATTAAGATTATATCCGAGAAAAGTGTGGAGGAAGATGAGACCGAAGTGTTTAATAAATTCAAAACTGCATATTCGGCTTTTAGCCAAGGTGTAGCGAAAACCAAAAAAGGAATTGATGATTTTGAAATCAATGGTATGAAGAATCTGAATGAGGTGGCAGAGCCTATCTATAAAAAATTTGAGAGTGCCATTGATGAGATGCAGGAGTTCTACAAGAAGAAGGTAGAAAAATCCCAGAGTGCACTGGGTTCTGCTACATCACAAAGTACCCTTGCTTTTATTGTTTTGATTGTAATGCTTGTGGTTTCTGTTGTGTTCTGTGTCATTATAGTGATGATGACGATTCTTCGTCCGACAAAACATGCGATTCGTCATTTAAATGGAATTGTACGCAGTATTGAAGAGGATCATGGTGATTTGACATCTCCGATTCAGGTAAAAACTAAAGATGAGGTAGGAGCCCTTGTTGTTGGTATCAATAAATTTATTGATTTACTAAAAGAAATTATTATTGAGATTAAATCTGATGCGGTTGAACTTCAAAGCAATGTGGAGCAGGTTTTTAGTGGTGTCAACACCTCCAATGGGGATATCAAATTGGTATCGGAAGTGATGGAAAAGCTTTCCTGTGGGATGGAAGAAGTGGCAAATCATGCGGAAAATTTGAATGAACAGGCATCCAGTGTATATCAGGCAATGGAACAGATTGCAGGAGAGGCTAACAATGGTTCTGATTTTGCCAAAGAGATTAAGGAGAGGGCAAATGCTCTTCAGGAAAGTGGTCAGAAACGCCGCAAGATGACAGG
>JALENH010000148.1 GCA_022767895.1 Eubacterium sp. | reverse complement strand
ATACCATATCCTTCAACAGATGATTGTCCTTGAAGAGTTTTCCCCAGATTCGAAACATAATAATCTCCCTCTTTTTTTCTCTAGTATATTCGATTATGCATGGAAAGTAAATCCCCAAGTTTATTCTTCGATTTCGATGGCGCTGGTAGGGCAATTGTCTGCTGCTGTCCGGGAATCTTCTTCACAATCGGATGGGACAACATCCACTTGAGCCTCTGCCTTTCCTTCCTCATTAAACTGATAAACATCACTACAGGTGGACACACAGAGGCCACAGGCGATGCAGGTGTCCTGATCAACATATGTTTTCATGTGATACACTCCTTTAATCTTAAATTTATGTATAGGTTGTCCAATTTCATTTGACTTTATTCATATTTCACTTATAATATATTATAGTATGTTTTTGTATACAAGCATTAGGGGTTACAGAATGGAGAAGAATTATGTTAAATGAAGAATTACATACTTCCTACCTTCGGCAGTTGCATCTTCCTGAGGATATGGATAACGTATTTGAGGGGGATGGCAGCGATTTTCAAAAAATGATGATGATGTATAGCTGTGCAATCAAGGAAGTGAAGACAAAACTGCAGGTTCTGAATGATGAATTTTCCATGACAAAGAACCGGAATCCAATTGAATTCATTAAGACAAGGATTAAACAACCAGACAGTATTGCCACCAAACTGAAAAAAAAGGGACATCCCTTGACGGTGGAATCGGTTCGGAAAAATCTGAATGATGTGGCAGGTGTGCGGGTAATCTGTTCCTTTATTGATGATATTTATAAAGTGGCAGACATGTTTTCCGCACAGGATGATGTAAAGCTGATTAAAACAAAGGATTACATTAAAAATCCCAAGATGAATGGCTATCGCAGCCTGCATCTGATTGTTGAGGTCCCTGTATTTTTCTCGGACCACAAAGAGGAGATGCGGGTTGAAGTACAGATTCGTACAATCGCCATGGACTTCTGGGCAAGTCTGGAACATCAGGTAAAATATAAGAAAGATATTAAAGATGCAGAAAACATTGTGTACGAGCTTCGTGCCTGTGCCGATGTCATTAACCGCACGGATTTCCATATGCAGGCGATTCGTGACAGTATTGTAGAAATAAATTAAAGGAGAAAAGATATGGCAGCAATAATTGACGGCAAAAAAATTTCCGCTCAGGTTAAGGATGAGTGCAAAGAACGGGTAGCAAAAGAAGGAATGGATGTTACGCTGGCAGTGATTCAGGTTGGCAACGATCCTGCTTCCACGGTTTATGTAGGGAACAAAAAGAAAGCATGTGAATATATTGGTATCCACTCCCTTGCGTATGAACTTCCTGAGGAGACAACAGAAGAAGAACTACTGGATTTGGTGAGGGAACTCAATGAAAAGGAGTCAGTGAATGGAATTCTCGTTCAGTTGCCATTGCCTTCTCATATCAACGAAGATAAAGTGATAGAGACGATTTCTCCGAAAAAGGATGTAGATGGTTTCCATCCTCAGAGTGTAGGGGCCCTGAGTATTGGTCAGCCTGGTTTTGTTTCCTGCACACCGGCAGGTATTATTGAACTTTTGAAACGAAGCGGTGTAGAGATGGATGGTAAAGAATGTGTTATCGTTGGCAGGAGCAATATTGTCGGTAAACCGATGGCTATGCTGATGCTTCGTGAAAATGCCACGGTGACAGTTTGTCACAGCCATACAAAAGATTTAAAAGAAGTGACAAAAAGAGCCGATATTCTTATTGTTGCCATTGGTAAACCCAAATTTATCACAGCAGATTATGTGAAAGAGGGTGCTGTGGTGATTGATGTGGGTATACACAGACCCGAAGGGGGAAAACTTTGTGGTGACGTGGACTTTGATTCTGTAGAACCTGTTGCGTCAGCGATTACACCGGTTCCGGGGGGCGTTGGTCCTATGACAATTGCCATGTTGATGAAGAACTGCGTGGAAGCGAAAGGAATAAAAGAAGCATGAAACTCTTTTTTGTATCATTAGGATGTGATAAAAATCTGGTAGACAGTGAGAAGATGTTAGCTTTACTTGCTGCCCATGAGATTGAGATAACACAGGAACCCGAGGATGCTGAAATAATCATAGTTAATACCTGTGGTTTCATACAAGATGCCAAAGAAGAGAGTATTGAGACGGTCATTGAGATGGCTGACTATAAAAAAGCAGGGAAATGTATTTCGCTGATTATGACCGGGTGTCTTGCCCAGCGTTATGCAGAAGAAATTCAGCAGGAAATTCCGGAAGTAGATGCCGTTGTTGGAACAACTGCCTATGATCAGATTTTTGAAGTGGTTATGGAATCACTGCAGGGAAACAGAGGCTGCACACTGGCAGACCTTGATTATATTCCAAAGAATCTTACAAACCGGATTCATACTTCCTCCGGCTATTCCGCCTATTTAAAAATCGCAGAGGGATGTGACAAACACTGTACGTATTGCATCATTCCTAGGCTGCGTGGTCATTACCGCAGCATACCGATGGAAGAACTTCTGATGGAAGCCAGACAACTGGCAGAGGACGGTACAAAGGAACTTATTGTGATTGCCCAGGAAACTACTGTATATGGTACAGATATATATGGTCATAAAGCTTTACCGGAACTTCTGAAAAAGCTTTGTTGTATAGATGGAATTGAATGGATTCGTATTCTTTATTGTTATCCGGAGGAGATTACAGAAGAACTTCTCCAGACTATAAAGGAGGAACCAAAGATTTGTCATTATCTGGATCTTCCCATCCAACACTGCAATGACGAAATATTAAAAAGAATGGGGCGGAAAACCAATCAGTCCGATTTGCGGCAGAAGATTGCGCGTATCCGTGAAGTAATACCGGATATTACCCTGAGGACGACACTGATTAGTGGCTTTCCGGGAGAAACCGAAGAACAGCATGAAGAATGTGTAAACTTTGTTTCTGAAATGCGTTTTGAACGACTGGGTGTATTTCCTTATTCTCCGGAAGAAGGAACGCCAGCAGCGGAATACGAAGATCAGGTGGAAGAAGAGGTAAAACACCGTTGGGCAGATGAAATAATGGAAAGCGAGCAAAATGTTATTTTCAGTCAAAATGAAACTCTCATTGGACGACGCTTACAGGTTCTTGTGGATGGCTTTTTGCCGGAAGAAGGTGTTTATGTAGGAAGAACCTACCGGGATGCCCCGGATATTGATGGATGCCTGTTTTTTGAGGCGCCATACGAAATTGTGTCCGGCACCATGCTGACGGTTTGTGTCACAGATGCCAGAGGATATGATTTGATAGGAGAAATATGTTCTGAGGAGGATGAATAAATGAATGTACCAAACCGATTAACGATACTGCGTGTTATTATGATTCCTCTTTTTGTGATAGCAATGTTGTGGGATGCACTTCCTTATTCGGATTATCTGGCAGGTGGTCTGTTTATTGCCGCCTGTATCACCGACTTTTTTGATGGTTATCTGGCTAGGAAGTATAACCAGATTACGACGTTTGGAAAGTTTATGGATCCATTGGCGGATAAGCTGCTTGTTTGTGCGGCCCTAATTTGTTTCCTCGCCGATTCGCAAATCAATATGCCCGCCTGGGTCGTTATTGTGATTATCAGCCGGGAATTTATAATCAGCGGATTTCGTCTGGTGGCCGCGGAAAAGGGTGTTACGATTGCAGCCAGTTACTGGGGCAAGGTAAAGACATTTGTCCAGATGGCAATGTCTATTATTCTTGTGTTTCATTTTAGCCATGATGTTTTCCGAATCATCGAAAGTATATTGATCTATGCTTCGGTAATACTAACAGTAATATCGCTCGTGGATTATATTTATAAGAACCGGGCTGTGATGAAAGATGTGAGATGATGCCAAAAACAAACAATGAATCTGAACTTGTCAAAAAACTGACAAACAAAAGATATACCATTACTACAGCTGAATCCTGTACAGGGGGACTTTTATCTGCTACCCTGGTGAATGTGAGCGGTGCTTCCGAGGTGATTAACTGTGCTTTTGTAACTTATGCCAATGAGGCAAAAGAAAAGTTTGCCGGTGTTCAACACGAGACTCTTCTGGCGCATGGAGCAGTCAGCGAAGAGACAGCCGCAGAAATGTGCCGTGGATGTGCCTGCCTGGCACAGGCGGACATGGGTCTTTCTACTACGGGAATTGCCGGGCCGGGTGGTGGAACCCCGGATAAACCGGTGGGGCTTGTCTATATTGGCTGTTGTCTTCATGATGATGTTGTGGTAGAGCGTCATATTTTTTCCGGAGACCGTCTGCAGGTGAGAAATCAGGCAGTGGAAGCTGCACTGGATTTGGCAATACGTTGTTTAGACAAGGAGTAATGTGATTTGAGAAAAGAAATAATAGCAATACTAGTGGTGGGATTGTTGTTATTGACAGGATGCGGAAAGGAACAGAATGTGTCGTCTGCCAGTCCTTTGCCAACTCAGAAAAGTACGATGGAGACTCTGACTATTTATTCGATTGATTCGGATTCCATGTCTCTGATTCCGGTTGTGATAAAAAAACAGAAAGAAACCTATACGGCAGAATATATCACTTATCTGGTGACACAGAATCTGGAGGATGAGGACGTAAAAATAGATCATGTAGAGCAGCAAAAAGATACCGTTATTGTAGCTTTTTCTTCGAAAGGTAAACCCATTAAGGGGTGCTCCAAAAAAATGGAAACTCTGATTTTAAACTGTTTTGCCAGCAGTCTGCTGGACAATGCGGCAAACTGTGAGAAGATTATCTATCGTTGCGAAGATAAAGCATATAAAAGCGAGAACCGTACTTTTAAGCGGAATCAAATATACGCCTTCTGAATAGTATAAGATGGAGAAAAATATGAAAAATGTAGTCGTAATAGGAGGAGGGGCTGCCGGAATGATGGCAGCAATCCGCAGTGCATCCCTCGGACATAGAGTAATGCTGCTGGAACAAAATGAAAAATTAGGAAAGAAATTATTTATCACAGGAAAAGGCAGGTGCAACCTGACCAACGCCTGTGATATTTCTGATTTATTCTCTCATGTGATTTCAAATCCCAAATTCCTTTATAGTGCTTTTTATACCTTTTCCAACGAGAATACAATTGATTTCTTTGAAAGCCTTGGGTTAAAAACAAAAGTCGAACGGGGAAACCGGGTCTTTCCTGCCTCTGACAAATCATCAGACGTAATCCGGGCACTGGAGCAAGAATGTCATCGTCTTGGTGTCAAAATCTATTTACATACCAGGGTAAAGGGACTTCAGATTACAAAAGGAACAGTAACGGGTGTGCTTTTGCAGGGAGGAAAACGACTGGAGGCAGATAAAGTGATTATTGCTACCGGTGGTTGTTCCTATGCTGGCACAGGAGCTACAGGAGAGGGATATCGTCTGGCAAAAGAAGCAGGTCACACTGTAACTGCGATTCGTCCGGGACTGACAGGTATTGTATCTTCCGATTCCATTGGCAGACAGCTTCAGGGGCTTACTTTAAAAAACTGTCAAGTTACGATTACCCCCAAAGATGGGAAAAGAAAAGTTATATATGAGGGATTTGGTGAATTGTTATTTACTCATTATGGTGTCAGCGGTCCGCTAATGCTCAGTGCCAGCAGTATTGTCGGAGACCGCCTGAGGGAAGAAATTCTTCTCCTTCATATTGACCTCAAGCCGGCATTGACAAGGGAGCAGCTTGACAAGCGTGTCGTGAAAGATTTTTCGGAGGCTATGAACAGTTCTCTGAAAAATGCCTGCAGACATTTGCTGCCGTCAAGTATCATTCCGGAGGTCCTGCGTCGGGCGGGATTGGATTCGGACAGTAAGGTCCATCAATTAGCAAAAGAAAATCGTCTCAAACTGGTTGACAGCATGAAGGATTTTACGGTAACATTAAAAGGATTGCGGGAAATGGAAGAGGCAATCATTACAAGAGGCGGGGTCAGCGTTGCAGAGATTGATCCCTCTACAATGGAATCAAAATGTACGGCCGGATTGTTTTTTGCCGGGGAAATTCTTGATCTGGATGCCCTTACGGGTGGCTTTAATCTGCAGATTGCCTGGTCGACCGGGTATATGGCCGGAAGTGATTTTGAATAAGCGAAGGAGGACACAACAATGAATATTGCAATTGACGGACCAGCAGGTGCTGGAAAAAGTTCGATTGCCAAACTGGCAGCAAAAAAATTGAATTATGTATACGTAGACACGGGTGCTATGTTTCGCACGATGGCATACTATTTTTTGACCAATGGGATCGAACCGAAAGAAGAATCCCAGGTGAATGAGAACTGCGATGCGATTCACATCGAGATTCAGTATGAAGCGGGGGAACAGCATATTTTCCTGAACGGAAAGGATGTCAGTAAAGAAATCCGACAGGAAGAAGTGGGAAAAAATGCCTCTGTGGTTGCCAAATATCCCAAAGTGCGTGAAAAATTACTGGAATTGCAGAGAAATCTGGCTGCCACCACAGATGTTATCATGGATGGCAGAGACATTGGTACCGTTGTACTTCCTGATGCAGAATGTAAGATTTTTCTTACGGCAAGTTCCCATGTCCGTGCAGAGCGGCGTTATAAAGAACTTGTGGAAAAAGGTGAGACTTGCGATTTAGAGCAGATTGAAAAGGATATCATCGCCCGGGATGAGCAGGATATGAACCGGGAGATTGCGCCGCTTAAGCAGGCGGAGGATGCTGTTTTGGTGGATTCTTCAGATATGACAATTGACGAAGTTGTGAACAGAATTATCGAATTGGCAGAGAGGGCAGACAGATGAAAATTGAGTGTGCAGAGAGCGCCGGTTTCTGCTTTGGTGTAAAACGTGCAGTGGATACCGTATACAAACTTCTGGATGAAGAGAAAGAAGATGTTTATACATTGGGCCCCATTATCCACAACGAACAGGTTGTAGATGATTTGTCTTCCCGCGGTGTGATGGTGGCAGATGTTCCATCTGATGTACCGGAAGAAAAAGTTTCCGGTGCGACCCTGGTTATCCGATCTCATGGCGTTTCAAAAAGTGTAGTAGAAGAACTGGACAAACGAAAAATTCGATATGAAGACGCCACCTGTCCTTTTGTCAAAAAGATTCATTATATCGTATCGGAATATAGCGAAAAGGGATACTATATTATCATTATCGGTTCTCCTGATCACCCGGAAGTGCAGGGGATTCTCGGATGGGCTGGTGATGCGGGCACAGTCATTGAGTCAAGAGAAGAAGCAGAGGCCTTTGTCCTACCGGAAAAGGACAAAAAAATCTGTATTGTAGCGCAAACGACATTTAATTACAAAAAATTTCAAGAATTAGTTGAAATTTTTTCAAAAAAAGGTTATGATATACTTGCTGTGAATACAATTTGCAATGCAACATCCACAAGGCAAAAAGAGGCAGAAAGCCTGGCAAGACGTTCTGATGCCATGATTGTCATAGGAGGAAAGCATTCATCCAATTCACGGAAGCTATATGAGATTTGTAAAAATCAGTGTGCAAACACTTTTTTTATACAGACAGTAGATGATTTAAAGAACATATCTTTTCAGTCATTTACAAGCCTAGGTATTACTGCAGGGGCTTCAACCCCAAATACTATTATACAGGAGGTTCTTAAGGCATGTCAGAAGCAAGTTTCGAAGAATTATTAGAGGATTCATTAGTCACAATCCACAATGGTGAGGTTGTAGAAGGGACAGTTATCGGAGTTAAAGACAATGAGATTATCTTGAACATTGGATATAAAGCAGATGGTATTTTAACGAAGAACGAGTACAGCAACAATGCTGATGTTGACTTGACCTCCGAAGTAAAGCCGGGTGACACCATGACTGTCAAGGTATTAAAGGTGAACGACGGTGAGGGTCAGGTACTTCTTACCTATAAGAGATTACAGCAGGATAAGATGAATGAGAGATTCCAGGAAGCATTTGACAATCAGGAAGTGCTTACCGGCAAGGTTTCTATGGTACTGAAAGGTGGCTTGAGCGTTTCTTATGGTGAGGGACGTGTGTTTATTCCGGCCAGCCTGGTATCCGATATGTATGAGAGAGATTTGTCCAAATATCAGGATCAGGAAATTGAGTTTGTGCTTACCGAAGTAAATCCTCGCAAGAGAAGAATTATCGGTGACCGTAAGCAGCTGATTGTTGCAAAGAAGAAAAAAATGCAGGAAGAACTGCTGGCTCGTATTGAAGTTGGCATGATGGTAGAGGGTACCGTGAAGAACCTGACCGATTTTGGTGCATTTATTGATCTTGGTGGTGCAGACGGACTCCTTCACATCTCTGAGATGTCCTGGGGACGGGTTGCTGATCCGAAGAAGTTGTTTAAAGTTGGTGACAAAGTAAATGTCATGATTGAAGATATTGCAGATACGAAGATTGCATTGACTTTGAAACTCGAGGAGAATAATCCATGGAGAAATGCAGCAGAGAAATATCAGATTGGTACCGTTGTTACTGGTAAAGTGGCACGCATGACCGATTTTGGTGCTTTCATTGAACTGGAAGAAGGCATTGATGCATTGCTTCATGTATCCCAGATTTCCATTGAGCATGTTGAAAAGCCATCGGATGTCCTGAAAGTAGGTCAGGAAATCACTGCAAAGATTGTTGACTTTAACGAAGAAACAAAGAAAATCAGTCTTAGTGTAAAAACTCTTGAGATTGAAAACAGAAAGGCTGAGGAAGAAGCTGCTGAGGCTGCAGAGCCGGAAGCAGAGGAAGAGATTGTAGAAGAAGAGGTTGCTTCAGAAGAATAATGTTATCGGATAGTTATGAATGGTTCAAGCAGAATTTTCTTTCCCTGTCAGGTATAGATTTGAACTCTTATAAAGAGGGACAGATGAAACGCCGGATTGATAATTTCCTGCGAAAAAATAAAGTGTCTGGATATCAACAATTTGTTGATATATTAAAAAATGACAGGGAGATTTATGATAGTTTCGTTACATATCTCACGATTAATGTTTCGGAATTTTATCGGAATCCTCTGCAGTGGCAGACATTAGAGCAGGAGATTATTCCTCTTTTGTTGAAACGTTTTGGAAAACCGTTAAAAATATGGAGTGCCGCTTGTTCCACCGGCGATGAACCTTATTCATTGGCTATGGTTCTGAGTGATTTTCTACCATTGAACCAAATTCAGATTCTCGCTACGGATATGGATCAGGAAGTTCTTTCCAAGGCGAAGAAGGGATGCTATACCGAGCAGAGCATAAAGGGACTTCCAAAACGATATCGCGATAAGTTCCTCGATATTGATTCAGATGGTACCATACGTGTATCAGACAAGTTAAAATCATGTATCTCCTTTAAGCAGCATGATTTACTGAAAGATAGATATCCACAAGGAGTACATATGATTGTCTGTCGGAATGTGATGATATATTTTACTGAAGAAGCCAAAGACAAGATATATCATCGATTTTCAGCATCTTTGAGCAGACAAGGAATCCTTTTTGTGGGAAGTACCGAACAAATTATTGGTGCAGGCCGATATAATTTTCAGGGAATTCAATCATTCTTTTATGAAAAACAATAGAAAAAACCACCTGATAGGTGGTTTTTTATTTGCTTTTTCTGTCATTTTCTAGTATATTTATAACGTATGAGTATTTTTACAAGGAGGTTTTCAGATGAGTAAAAACGTTGTAATTGCATTGGATGCCATGGGAGGAGACTATGCGCCGGCAGAAACAGTAAAGGGAGCCGTAGAAGCAGTCAATGAGCATCCGGAGATTAAAGTCATTCTTGTGGGCAAAGAAGATGCTGTAAAAGCAGAACTTTCCCAATACACATATGATTCCGAAAATATAGAAGTAGTGAACGCAACAGAAATTATAGATATGGGTGAGGTGCCGACAAAGGCAATCCGTGAGAAAAAGGATTCCTCTCTGGTGGTTGCCATGAAATTAGTGCGGGATGAGAAGGCCGATGCCGTTGTGTCTGCTGGAAGTACCGGTGCCATTTTAGTAGGTGGCCAACTTGTAGTGGGTAGAATCAAGGGAATCAAGCGTCCGGCACTGGCTCCGTTTCTTCCTTCTAAGAAAGGATTTTCTCTGCTGATTGACTGCGGTGCCAATGTAGATGCCAGACCGGAACATTTGGTTCAGTTTGCCCAGATGGGGTCTGTTTACTTTGAAAATGTGATGGGAAAGAAAAACCCAACTGTAGGAATTGTCAATATTGGAACGGAAGAAGAAAAGGGAAATCAGCTGGTAAAAGAAACATATCCTCTCCTTCGTGACTGCAAGGATATTAATTTTGTGGGCAGTGTCGAGGCTAGAGAAATTGCCAGTGGCGGCACCGATATTCTTGTGTGCGAGGCATTTGTCGGAAATGTAATTTTGAAATTTTTCGAAGGTGTTGCCAAAACATTTCTTGGCTGTATCAAAGAGGGTATTATGAAGAGTCTTCGTACGAAAATAGGTGGTATGCTGATTAAGCCTGCGTTGAAAGGTCTGTTAAATACATTTGATGTCAGCAGTCAGGGTGGAGCACCACTCCTTGGCCTGAAGGGACTTGTGGTGAAAGCTCATGGCAATTCCAAAAGCAGTGAGATTAAGACTGCACTTTGTCAGTGTATTACGTTCAAAGAGAATAGTATTAATGAAAAAATCCAGGATATGATTAAATCCTAAAAGGAGGCTTTCCGTCGTGAAAGAAAATAAACTTTACCAGTTACAGGATACGATCGGATATCATTTTCAAAATGAAAAACTCCTGAAAAACGCCCTGACTCACAGTTCATATGCAAATGAAAAGCACTGGGAATACCCCTGCAACAACGAGCGGCTGGAATTTCTGGGAGACGCGGTACTGGAGCTTGTCAGCAGCGATTATATTTTTAAAAACAACCCCGAAATGGTGGAGGGAAAGATGACTAAACTCCGTGCCAGTCTTGTCTGTGAGAGGAGTCTTGCTTTTTCGGCCAGAGAAATTAATTTGGGAAACTTTCTTTTTCTGGGAAAAGGGGAACATACAACCGGGGGAGGGAAACGGGATTCTATCTTGTCGGATGCTTTTGAAGCGGTGATTGGTGCCATTTATCTGGATGGTGGTCTGGATTCGGCAAGGAGATTTATTCAGACTTATGTGTTATCAGATATTGAAAAGAAGCAATTGTTTTATGACAGTAAGACGATTTTGCAGGAGATTGTACAAAGTAAATTCCATGCCGATACCAGGATTACATATCCTTTGCAAAAAGAAAGCGGACCAGATCATGATAAGACCTTTGAGGTTGTCTGCTCTGTCAATGATGTGGCTTATGGCCGCGGAAAAGGACATACCAAGAAAGCGGCTGAACAGCAGGCTGCCTATGAAACTATATTATTGTTAAGACAGGAGAACTGACAGATGTATTTAAAAAGTATTGAAGTTCATGGATTCAAATCCTTTGCCAAAAAGCTGGTGTTTGAATTTCACAATGGAATAACCGGTATTGTTGGCCCAAACGGAAGCGGTAAGAGTAATGTGGCAGATGCCGTACGCTGGGTTTTGGGGGAACAGAGTGCCAAACAGCTCCGTGGTTCCAGTATGCAGGATGTCATTTTTTCCGGTACGGAACTTCGTAAACCACAGAGTTATGCCTATGTTGCACTTACCATCAGCAATGAGGACCACAAACTGAATCTCCCTTACGAAGAGGTGCAGGTAGCAAGACGTGTGTATCGTTCCGGCGAGAGTGAATATTTGTTGAATGGCGTTACCTGTCGTCTTCGTGATGTACAGGAATTGTTCTTTGATACCGGTATTGGTAAAGAGGGATATTCCATCATTGGTCAGGGTCAGATTGATAAAATCTTAAGTGGTAAGCCGGATGAGCGGCGTGAACTTTTTGACGAAGCTGCCGGTATCGTTAAATTTAAAAAGAGGAAAGCCGCGGCAGAGAAGAATCTGGAGGCAGAGAGCCAGAATCTGTTGCGTGTTGAGGACATTCTGACGGAACTGGAAAAACAGGTGGGACCGTTGGAAGAACAGTCCGGGAAAGCGAAAGAGTATCTTCGTCTAAAAGAGGAATTGAAAAAATTCGAAGTAGGACTTTTTCGGATGGATTACGAGAGTTTGCAGCAGGAGACAGAGGATATTGAGAAAAATCTATCCCATACACGAAGTGAACTGGAACATGCAAAAGAGGAAAAGGAGCAGTCAAGGTCACAATATGCCGAAGTAGAAACTGCCATTGCAGAGTTTGACCGCTCTGTGGAGAAGAAAAAGGAAAAAGTAAACCAGAACAAACTGTTAATTACAAATTTTGAGAGTGAAGTACGTGTCACGAAGGAAAAAATTGCATCTGTGACGCAGGGAAAGGAATATTACAAAGAACGTACCGATGCACTGGAAGAGTCTCGAAAAGGGGCAGAGGAAGAACTTTCTGAATATACGGCAAACCAAAAAGAAGCATTGGATGAGCTTAAGCGTATGCAGGATCAGGAGCAGGAACTGAATGAACAGCTTGGTGGCATTGAAAAAGATATTCTGGAGAAGGAAATCCAGCTCAATGAACAAAATGAGACGATTTTAGACTCCATGAATGCTTCCAACCGCATAACGGTAGAACAGCAGAAGGCTAAATCCATGCTGGAACAGAACAATATCCGGAAAGCGGAACTGAATCAGAAAATCCTTGCCAACAAAACACAGTTTTCTTCGGCAGAAGAAGAAATGAAAAAGGAAGAAGAACTCCTAAAGGCAGCAAAAAAGGAACTGGATCAGGAATATGTGACGAAAAAGGCACTTTTGCGTGAAGCAGATGAAAAGCGCAATGAAATATTAGGACTTCAGCGGGAGCAGCAGGAGAACCAGAAGCAATACCATACATTGAATTCCCGACTGGATACTTTGAAAAACATGGCAGAGCGCTATGATGGATATGGGCAGAGTATCCGCCATGTGATGGAACAGAAGAAGAACCAACCGGGCCTTCTCGGTGTTGTGGCGGACATCATTCAGGTGGACGAAGCATACATAACCGCTGTAGAGACTGCTCTCGGTGGAAATATTCAGAATATTGTGACTGAAGATGAGAATGTGGCCAAAGAAATGATTCAATATCTGAAGAAAAACCGGTTCGGCCGCGCCACATTTCTGCCTTTAACGACAGTGACCCCAAAGAAGGAGGCTCCTTTCCGGGACGAAATACTGGCAGAAGAAGGTGTACTTGGCAATGTAGCTTCCAAGGTGAAACGGGACTCCCGGTACGATCAGGTGGTAGAATATCTTCTTGGTCGTTATCTTCTTGTGGATACCATTGACCATGCTATGAAAATCAGCAAGAAATACCATTACAGCGTGCGTATTGTTACGCTGGAAGGGGAATTATTCAATCCTGGCGGTTCTCTGTCGGGAGGAACATTTAAAAACAATTCCAATCTGCTTGGACGCCGCAAAGAGCTGGATGAACTGGAAAAGTCTATCGGCAAGATGGAGAGTAAAATTGCCGATTGCAAAGAGCGGACAGCAAAAGCCCAGAAAGCCGTGGAACAGCTTGTACAGCAGGCAAATGCGAAAGATGAAGTTCTCAAAGAACTTGAACTGAAGAAAAATACGGCAGCCATTAAATATGAGCAGGCGGTGGAAATAAAAGAGCAAAAAGAAAAAGAATATCGGGCCATTGCCAATGATGGTAAAGATATCGAGAACCAGAAGGCACTTTTGGAAGATTCTCTTTCCCGAATCGGCAGTGATCTTGAACTGAGCCGTCAGAAAGAGGAGGAAGCCAAGGAACAAGTTCGCATCCTTTCGGAAGAGCTGGATCAGGCAAGAGACCGTCAGGTGGAGACTCAGGATAAGCTGGCTGAAATCCGTCTGGAGGCTTCGGCTTTCCAACAGAAGAATAATTTTGTGTCTGAAAATATTCACCGAATTGAGGAAACGCTGAAGGAAATTAAAAGTGAGTACGATCGTCTGATGGAAGAACAGCAGAATTCCGACGAAACGGTTGTCCAGATGGAAGAGGCTATTGACGGTTTCCAGAAGAAGAGTAAGGAACTGGAAGATGAGATAGAACGACTCCTGCAGGAAATCGAAGACGAAAGCAAACAGAAAGATGAAATGATGGCTTCCCAGAAGGATATTTTCGAAAAACGGGATGCTTTGATGAACCATATTAGTGAACTGGATAAGGAAACCTTCCGTCTCGAATCCAGAAAACAGAATATTGAAGAAAAAATCGAAGATAAAGTGAACCATATGTGGAATGAGTACGAACTCACCTATCACAGTGCGAAGGAAATTGAGATTGATGAATCCATTTCCTATACAAGAATGAAGTCCAACGTTGGGGAAACAAAGTCTAAGATTCGTGATTTGGGCGATGTCAATGTCAATGCCATTGAAGATTATAAATCTGTCAGTGAGCGGTATGAACTTCTGAAAACCCAGCATGATGACCTCATTGAATCCGAACAGGCATTAAAGAAGATTATTGCCGATTTGGATGAGGAAATGCGCAAACAGTTCACGGAGAAATTTGCTGACATCCAGAAACAGTTTGATAAAGTATTCCGTGAACTCTTCGGTGGAGGTAAGGGAACTCTCGAACTGGTTGAGGATGAAGATGTACTGGAAGCCGGTATTACCATCAATGCCCAGCCACCAGGAAAAAAACTGGGTAATATGATGCAGCTCTCCGGTGGTGAGAAGGCCCTGACGGCCATTGCCCTTCTCTTTGCCATACAGAATCTCAAGCCGTCTCCCTTCTGTCTTCTGGACGAGATAGAAGCGGCACTTGACGATTCTAACGTAAAGCGTTATGCTAAGTATCTGCATAAACTTACGAAGAACACACAGTTTATTGTTATTACCCATCGAAAAGGAACGATGGAGGCCGCAGATGTTCTTTACGGTATTACCATGCAGGAAAAGGGTGTATCGACTCTTGTATCAGTTAAACTTATTGAGGAGCAGTTGGATGATTAAAAATCTTTCCGGTATAACGGAAGTGGAGGTAAATGATGGAAGAAAAAATGGGCTTTTTTAAGAAATTGAAAAATGGACTTTCAAAGACAAGAGATTCCTTTGTCTCAGGCATTGATTCCCTGTTCAATGGGTTTTCTGAAATTGATGATGACTTTTATGAAGAACTGGAAGAGCTTCTTGTTATGGGAGATATCGGGATTAATACGACAATGAGTATTATCGATGGCTTACGGGAACGGGTGAAAGAAGACAAAATCAAAGAGGCCAGTGCCTGCAAGCAGTTGTTAATTGATACGATTAAAGAACAGATGGAAATTCATGAGGACGCCTATGAATTTGAACACAAAAAATCAGTTCTTCTTCTGATTGGTGTCAATGGAGTTGGGAAAACAACCAGTGTCGGCAAACTGGCAGGACAATTTAAGGACCAAGGGAAAAAAGTCATGCTGGCTGCTGCGGATACGTTCCGTGCCGGAGCCATTGATCAGCTGAAGGAATGGGCAAACCGTGCCGGCGTGGATATTATTGCCGGTCAGGAGGGTTCCGACCCGGCAGCCATTGTATATGATGCTGTAGCTGCCGCCAAAGCAAGGGACGTCGATATCCTTCTGTGTGATACAGCAGGTCGTCTGCACAACAAGAAAAATCTCATGGCAGAGCTGCATAAAATCCATACGATTATAGAAAAAGAGTATCCAGAGGCTCTGTTGGAAACTATGATTGTAGTGGATGGAACCACCGGACAGAATGCCCTTGCCCAGGCAAGAGAGTTCAGTGAAGTGGCTGATGTATCCGGGGTTATCCTGACCAAATTGGACGGGACAGCCAAGGGAGGCATTGCCATTGCCATTCAGTCGGAGCTGAGTATTCCGGTGAAATACATCGGAATTGGCGAACAAATTGGTGATTTACAGCGTTTTGATGCCGAAGAATTTGTGAACGCATTATTTGAAGAATAGAAAGGTCGTGCGGACAAAATGATAACTTTGGAACAATTTGAAGAAGCCAGCGAGAAGGTGCAGAATGTAATTCTTCCCACAAATTTAATTTACAGTGAGTATTACAGTGCCCAGACTGGCGGGAAAATATACTTAAAACCGGAAAATATGCAGTACACCGGAGCGTATAAAGTCCGGGGTGCTTATTATAAAATCAGTACCATGTCGGAAGAGGACCGAAAAAAGGGTCTCATTACGGCATCTGCCGGCAATCATGCCCAGGGCGTTGCTTATGCAGCAAAACTCTTTGGAGTAAAAGCTGTCATTGTGATGCCAAATACAACACCATTGATTAAGGTCAACCGCACCAAGAGCTATGGGGCGGAGGTTGTGTTGTATGGTGATGTTTATGATGATGCCTGTGCCCATGCCCTGAAACTGGCCGAGGAGAATGGATATACGTTCATTCACCCCTTTGATGATGAAGTAGTTGCCACCGGACAGGGTTCCATTGCTATGGAAATAATCAAAGAACTTCCTACCGTGGATATGATCCTGGCGCCGGTGGGAGGCGGTGGACTTCTGTGCGGTGTATCCACATTGGCCAAACTTCTGAATCCGAATATCAAGGTGATTGGTGTCGAGCCGGCGGGAGCCAATTGTATGCAGGAATCTTTGAAACAGGGGAAAGTGGTATCCCTGCCTCAGGTCAGCACAATTGCAGACGGTACAGCGGTAAAAACACCGGGCAGTAATATTTTCCCTTATATCCAGAAGAACGTAGATGAGATTATTACGGTGGATGATCATGAACTGATTGTCAATTTCCTGGATATGGTGGAAAATCACAAAATGATTGTGGAAAATTCCGGTCTTTTGACCGTTTCAGCCTTAAAGCAATTGGACTGTAAAGGAAAACGCATTGTCTGTATCCTCAGTGGAGGTAACATGGATGTCATTACGATGTCCTCAGTAGTACAGCATGGTCTGATTCAACGGGGAAGAATTTTTACGGTCAGTGTTCAGCTGCCGGATCGGCCGGGAGAATTGCTTCATGTAGCAGATGTTATTGCGAAAGCCCAGGGTAATATCATCCGCCTGGAGCACAATCAGTTTGTCAGCATCAACCGGAATGCCGCCGTTGAACTTACCATTACCATGGAAGCTTTCGGAAACGACCACAAGCAGTCCATTATTACGGCGTTAGAACAAGCAGGATATACACCAAAGTCAGAACAGCCAACGGCTGTTTACCAGTAAAGGAGGAGCCGGAATGAATCAGAAATCATTACTTTTTACACCGGAAGGTGTCCGGGATATCTATGGAGAGGATTGTGAAAAAAGAGCGAAAGTACAGCAGGATATCCACTCCATTATGAAACTGTATGGCTTTAAGGATATTCAAACCCCGACTTTTGAATTTTTTGACATTTTTAACCGGGAACGTGGCACAGTAAAATCTGCTGAAATGTTTAAGTTTTTTGACCAGTACAATAACACACTGGTGTTACGGCCGGATATGACACCATCCATTGCCAGATGTGTTGCTAAATATTATGAAAAAGAGGATATGCAGATTCGTCTATGTTATACCGGCAGTACCTTTACGAGACTCAGTGGATATCAGGGGAAGCTTTCCGAAGTGACCCAGCTCGGTGCCGAGATGATGAATGACGCTTCTTCCGATGCCGATGGGGAAATGATTGCCATGACCATTGAATGTCTGCAAAAATCCGGCCTTAAGGAATTTAAGGTGGATATTGGACATGCCGATATTTTCCGTGGCTTAATTGAGGAAACCGATCTCACTGAGGAAGAAATTGAGAAGCTGAAAACATATCTGAATAATAAAAATATTTTTGCCGTTGAGGATATGCTGGAAAACCGCTCCATGCCGTCGGAATGTAAAAATCTGTTAGTCAAAATGCCGGATCTTTTTGGGGGAATCGAGACGATTACATACGTAAAAGAACTTACGACCAACCAAAGAGCACTGGATGCGCTGGACCGGCTGGAAAAGATTTATCAGATTTTAGCCTCCTCCGGTTTGGAGAATCACATTACGTTTGACCTTGGCATGTTGTCCCATTATGAATATTATACCGGCGTTATTTTCAAAGCCTATACCTATGGGACAGGAGATGCCATTGTAACAGGCGGACGCTATGACGACCTGGTAGAACAGTTTGGTAAAAAGACTCCTGCCATTGGATTTGCCCTGTTGCTAGACCAGCTGATGGCTGCCCTGTACAGCCAGGAAATTGATATTACTGTGGATGAGAAAGACTATTTGATTCTTTACCGTTCTGCGAATCGCAAAAAAGCGCTGGAGCTGGCACAGTCACTGCGGTGGCAGAAGAAATCAACCCGGTTAATGCGCAAAGATGCGGATACTCCTTTGAACGAGTACAGAGAGTATGGCAGACGCAACGAAGTAGCAGTCATTCTCTATATCGATGATACAGGTGAGACCACAGAATTTGACCTAACGCAGGAATAATCAGAATGGAGGTTAGCAGGTTAGTATGAAATACATTACAATCGCCCTTGCAAAAGGCCGTCTTGCCAAGCAGACATTGGCTCTGTTGGAGCAGACCGGCATTACCTGTGAGGAAATGAAAGATAAAGAGACACGAAAACTTATTTTTGTCAACGAAGATCTGAAACTGAAGTTTTTCCTTTCCAAAACATCCGACGTGCCCACCTATGTAGAATATGGTGCCGCAGACATCGGTGTCGTAGGCAGTGATACCATAATGGAAGAGGGGCGCAAGGTATTGGAAGTCCTGGATCTCGGCCTTGGCAAATGCAACATGTGCGTTGCCGGACCGGCATCCGCCAAAGATCTTTTACATAACAATCAGGTTATCCGGGTTGCTTCTAAATATCCGGCCATTGCCAAAGATTATTTTTACAACCAGAAACACCAGACAGTAGAAATTGTGAAACTGAATGGTTCGGTAGAACTTGCTCCAATTGTGGGCTTGTCAGAAGTTATTGTGGATATTGTGGAAACCGGCTCCACCTTAAAAGCAAACGGTTTGGAAGTACTCGAGACCATCTGTCCACTGTCAGCACGGGTCATCGTAAATGAAGCAAGCATGAAACTCCAGCGGGAGCGGATAACAAAACTAATCAAAGATTTGAAACAGGCTCTTGAAAAAGAGTAGCAGAATGGAGGAAGAATATGCGTATTTTACAACTGACAGAGGAATCCAAGGAAAATATTCTGGAAAATTTATTAAAGCGTAGCCCTAACCAGTATGATCAGTATCAGTCATCGGTTAATGAAATATTGGAAAACGTAAAAGCACATGGTGACCAGGCTGTTTTTGATTATACGAAACAATTTGACAAGGCCGATATTTCCACAGACAATTTGTACGTAACTGAAGAAGAAATTGAGGAAGCCTATTCTCTTGTGGATGATAAACTGATTGAGACAATGAAAAAATCAATTCAGAACATCCGCGATTTCCACGAGAGGCAGGTGCGCAACAGCTGGTTTGAAACAAGAGAGGACGGTGTCATTCTTGGGCAGCGTATCACCCCGCTGGAAAGTGTCGGTGTTTATGTACCCGGCGGCAAGGCTGCATATCCATCCAGTGTACTGATGAATATTATTCCGGCTCACGTGGCAGGAGTGAAACGTATCGTCATGAGTACACCACCGGGAGCCGATGGGAAAGTTACACCGGCAACTCTCGTTGCAGCCCATCTGGCGGGTGCTTCTGAGGTTGTCAAAGTGGGCGGTGCCCAGGCCATTGCCGCACTGGCATATGGCACGGAGTCCATAAAAAAAGTAGATAAGATTGTAGGCCCGGGAAATATTTTCGTAGCTCTTGCCAAAAAGACTGTTTACGGGCATGTAAGCATCGACTCTGTGGCAGGACCAAGTGAGATTCTTGTACTGGCAGATGAGACTGCAAATCCACGCTTTGTTGCTGCGGATCTTCTTTCCCAGGCAGAACACGACGAACTAGCTTCTGCTATTTTAGTTACC
>JALENH010000193.1 GCA_022767895.1 Eubacterium sp. | reverse complement strand
CAAAAACGGAAAGGATGTCGAATCAAATGGCACGAGTTATGAAAACCATGGACGGCAATACGGCAGCCGCCCACGTATCCTATGCTTTTACGGAGGTGGCAGCAATTTATCCCATAACGCCGTCGACGCCCATGGCAGACTGCACAGACCAGTGGGCAGATAAGGGAAGAAAAAATATTTTTGGACAGCAGGTGGTGTTGTCAGAGATGCAGTCCGAAGGAGGAGCGGCCGGAGCAGTCCACGGTTCTTTGCAGGCAGGGGCTTTGACCACTACCTATACGGCATCCCAGGGTTTGCTCTTGATGCTTCCGAACATGTATAAAATAGCCGGGGAACTGCTTCCGGGAGTAATTCATGTGGCAGCCCGCACGCTTGCCACCCATGCTCTCTCCATTTTTGGTGACCACTCGGATGTGTATGCCTGCCGTCAGAGTGGCTTTGCCATGCTCTGTGCCGGGAATGTACAGGAGGTAATGGATTTGGGGGCGGTTGCCCATCTTACGGCCATCGAAGGCCGCGTCCCCTTTCTGCATTTTTTTGATGGGTTCCGTACTTCCCATGAGATTCAGAAAATCGGCATCTGGGATTATGAAGATTTGCGGGAAATGTGCAACATGGAGGCAGTGCAGGCGTTCCGTGACCGCGCCTTGAATCCGGAACATCCGGTGCAGCGCGGTATGGCACAGAATCCGGACGTGTATTTCCAGATGAGAGAGGCCTGTAATGAGTATTACAACAGGGTGCCGGAGTTGACCCAAAAGTATATGGACAAGGTCAATGAAAGGATTGGCACGAATTATCAATTGTTTCAGTATTATGGGGCACCGGATGCAGAGAAAATTATCATCGCCATGGGTTCTGTGTGTGATACCATTGAGGAAACCATCGACTATATGCAGGGGATAGGAGAAAAAGCGGGTGTCATCAAGGTAAGATTGTTCCGTCCTTTTAGTGCCAAACATCTCTTACATGTCATACCTGAGACGGTGCAGCAGATTTATGTACTGGATCGTTCCAAGGAGCCGGGTGCTCAGGGAGAAGCCCTTTTCCTGGATGTGGTTTCTGCTCTGAAAGGAAGCCGGTTTGAGACGGTTCCGGTGACAGGTGGGCGATACGGATTAAGTTCCAATGATACAACCCCGGCAGATATACTGGCTGTGTTCGCCGGTGGTGCAAGGCAGGGATTTACGGTGGGAATCCGGGATGATGTCACCCACTTATCTTTGGCAAGAAGACAAAATCCGGTGACGGAACCGGAAGGAACCACCAGCTGCAAATTCTGGGGGATGGGAGCGGACGGAACCGTGGGTGCCAATAAAAATTCCATAAAAATTATTGGCGATCATACGGACAAATTTGTGCAGGCGTATTTTGATTACGATTCGAAAAAATCCGGTGGTGTGACCATATCCCATCTTCGTTTTGGAGACCGCCCCATCAAATCCACCTATCTCATTCACAAGGCGGATTTTGTGGCTTGTCATATGCCCGCCTATGTGCGAAAATATAAGATGGTTCAGGATTTGAAAGAAGGTGGGGCATTTCTCCTGAACTGCTCCTGGAAGGATGAGGAACTGGAACGGTTCCTGCCGGGAGAGATGAAGCGGTATCTGGCGGAGAAAAAAATCCGCCTGTACACCATAGATGGATTCCGACTGGGACGGGAAATCGGCCTTGGCGGCCGGATAAATACCATTTTGCAGTCCGCCTTTTTTGCCATTGCGGATATTATTCCGGTGGAAGAGGCGATTTCCTATATGAAAGAAGCGGCCGAAATGACCTATGGCGCCAAGGGCGAAGATGTTGTAAAAATGAATCATGCAGCCATTGATGCCGGAGCCAAACAGGTTCATCAAGTGAGAATACCGGAGAGCTGGGCTTTGGCAGAGGATGAGGATTTGTCCCTTACCTTCCACGATGGACGGGAAAAAGTGCTGAATTATGTGAACCAGATTCAGATTCCGGTGAACAGTCTCCGGGGAGATGAGCTTCCTGTCTCTGCCCTAAAGCCTTATGTGGATGGCACGGTGCCCACAGGGTCAGCCGCCTATGAAAAAAGAGGAGTGGCTGTGGAAGTACCATGGTGGAATCCGGAGGGATGCATCCAGTGTAATTTCTGTTCCTATGTGTGCCCTCATGCCTGTATTCGGCCGTTGGTGCTGGAACAGGAAGAGATGAATGAGGCACCGGTTATTGCCAGTGCGGATATGACGGGGATGGCGGGTATGAAGTTTATCATCCGTGTATCTGCGGAGGACTGTACCGGCTGTGGCAACTGTGCGGAGGTGTGCCCCGGCAACAAGCGGAATGACGTGCTGAAAATGGTTTCCTATCAAGAGGGGCACAGGCAGCAGAATATGTTTGAATATGGGAAGGAGAAAGCTGTTCCTCCGGCGGTTCTGGAGAAATTCCCGGCCGGAACGGTGAAAGGAAGTCAGTTCCGCCAGCCGCTTTTCGAATTTTCCGGTGCCTGCGGAGGGTGTGGTGAGACGCCTTACGCCAAGCTGATGACCCAGCTTTTTGGTGAGCGGATGATGATTGCCAACGCCACAGGATGTTCTTCCATCTGGGGCGGTTCTTTCCCGGCCACACCCTATACGGTAAATTCGGAGGGACGGGGACCGGCCTGGGCCAACTCCCTCTTTGAAGACAATGCGGAATTTGGCTTTGGTATGTGGCTTGGTCACAGGGCAAATCAGGGCAAGGTGGTGTCGGCGGTGAAGGAATTGCTGGCCATTACTGACCGGGAAGAGATTCGTCCCGTTTTGCAGGAGTATCTGAATACGCTGGAAAGCGGTGAGCCGAATGGAGTGGCAGTCAGAAAAATGATTGACACGTTGGAAAAAAGTACCGTGGAAGGAGAAGAGGAAAAAAATTTCGTTCAGCAGATTTTATCCGGACGGGATTTTGCGGCAAAGAAATCCCAGTGGATTGTCGGCGGTGACGGCTGGGCGTATGATATTGGCTTTGGCGGACTCGACCATGTACTGGCAAGTGGTGAGGATGTGAATATTCTTGTGTTTGATACAGAGGTTTATTCCAATACGGGAGGTCAGGCTTCAAAATCCACACCACTGGGTGCTGTGGCCCAGTTTGCAGCGGGCGGGAAAAAGGTCCGGAAGAAGGATCTGGCGGCCATCGCCATGACATACAAAGATGTCTATGTGGCCCAGGTGGCGCAGGGAGCTGACGGCAATCAGATGGTAAAAGCCTTTGTTGAGGCAGAGAGCTATCCGGGCCCTTCCCTAATTCTTGCCTATGCACCCTGTATCAATCACGGCATCCGGGGTGGCATGAAAAATGCCCAGCTGGAGGAGAAACGTGCAGTAGAAGCCGGATACTGGCATTTGTTCCGCTATGACCCGCGGCGGAGAAGCAAAGGGGAAAATCCGTTGGTTCTGGACTCCAAAGAACCAAAAGTAGATTATCAGGAATTTCTGCTCAGCGAAGTGCGCTATCATCGTCTTTACCGCACGGACAAAGAACGGGCTGAGGCACTTTTTGCCCAGGCAGCAGAGGATGCCAGAGAGAAGTATGAAACGCTCCGAAAGGCAGCAGAAACGAAATGATAAGAAAGTGACACAATTTACCAGTACACTACATGGTACGGGCATTGTTTCGCCATATATGTCCGGAGTGGTCCTGTCAGGGCTGCTCCGGGTTGTGATAGAAAGTACATAGAGAAAGGATTTTTGCATATGAAAAACAAATGGATGATACTAGTGGGAATGGCAGTAATGCTTTGCGTAGGAACCTTTTTCCGGACGGAGTCTGCCAGTGCGAAAAAGAGAACATTTACGGTAAATACAAAGACGATTCCCTGTAGCAGCACCTATCGTCAAAAGCCATACTACAATAAGAAAACAAAGCATTATTATATGCTGCAGTCCTATCTGGACCGGCTGTCTTCCACAGGAGGCACCTTAAAGTTGAAAAAAGGCACCTATTCGATTCCGGGAACACTGTATGTTCCCTCCAATGTAAAGATTGAATGTAAAAATGGTGTCAAGCTGAAGAAGACAACGGCCACAGGCACGAAGAAATTCAAAGCAACGAAATTTATGTTCCAGACAGTTTCGGAACAGAAGGCGAAGACAAAACAGGCGGTGGGTAAGTATACGGCTTCCCAAAATGTCAGTATTCAGGGTTCCGGCACCGTGACCATCGATATGGGCAAGGTAAGCGGTGCAACAGCGGTGTATGCCGGCCATGCTTCGGGTCTGACCATCAAGGGGATCCGCTTCAAAAACAAAAAAGGCGGAAGTTATATTTGGATTGAGGGCTCGCAGAATGTGACAGTCAGCGGCTGCACCTTTGTGCGGGGTACGGACCGGTCCGGTCTGAAAAACCGTATGGATATCCGACTGGAGACCATCAATAAGTCGACCAACGATTTTTCCGGTAAATGGAGCAAGTTGGATAATACGAAAAATAGGAAAATCCAGATTCAGAACAATACGTTCACGAAACCGGATATCGGAATCGGAACCACGAAATCCGTTGTGGTGAAAACAAGTACAAAGACGACCGAATATTTTCAGACAAGTATTTCCATCACAGGAAACACTTTTACCAATACAAAAAAAGCAGCTGTCTATGCCGTGCTTTGGAAAAAGCCAACGATTAAGAGCAATACCATAAAGCTGACAGCAGGCAATGCCCGCACCAGTGCAGCTCTTTATGGATATGGTGTGAATGAACCATCGGTGACCGCCAATAAAATAAGCGGATGCAAATACGCGGCCATCTTTGACCAGGCACAGAACAGTGGAAAGGGAAAAAGATTCCCGGCCGTTTTGTCTGTGGTAGGAACCAGCTCTATGAACAAGTTGTCTTCCAATACGGTTTCCGACCTGAGTCATTATTACGTGACCAATGGAAAAATCCGTATTTTGTATTTCCGCAATAAGACGGACCGCAATTTCACCATTTCTACTACGACAGCACCGTATCATGAAAAATACAATGATGCCATAGATTTCAGCAAGCGGAAGGTGTACTATACCTTTTTATCTTATATGGAACAGCTCGAGTATGCCGGTGGCGGAACGGTGACGGTGAAAGCGGGCAATTATCCGGTGACTAACAACATCTGTATTCCTTCCAATGTGACGCTGAATCTGGAAAATGGAGTTACGTTTACGAAGACGGGGACAACAGCCACGGACATCTGCTATGCGAAGTCCATCTTTACGTTGGTTCCACCGTCAAAGGATGGAACGGTAAAGACCATTAGTGGCTACAATGGTTCCCATGATGTGAAAATTATCGGAAATGGCACGGCACGCATCAATTGTGCCGATGTGAAGAACTGTATGGGACTTGTGATGGGGCATGCCCGCAATATTACCATTCAGGGTGTGACATTCCAGAACCAGTATGGCTCCCACTTTATGGAACTGAATTCTTCCTATAATGTTACCATTCAGAATTGCAGCTTTGAGACATTTAAGGTACTGGATTTAAAGAGTTACAAGGAGTGCATCAATATTGACAGTACAGATTTGAATACCGATGGTTTTAATTATGACTGGTCAACCCATGATAAGACGGTATGTCAAAATATTTATATCAAAAACAATACCTTTAAAAATATTGGTACAGCGGTGGGAAGCCACACCTATTCGGCCAATAGAAATACCCAGCTGTATCACCAGAATGTGCAGATTTTGAATAATACGTTTGATGGGACCTACAATGCGGCAATTCGTGCCCTGAACTGGAAAGATACCGTAATTAAGGGGAATACCTTTATGAGAATTCAGGCGCTTTCGGATGGCAACCTGAATTCCAATGGCAATCAGACCCGATATGTCGCCCTGCTTTTACGAGGCGTGGTAAATCCTACGGTGACGGGAAATTTCTTTGAAGACTGTGGGTACTATCCAATCCGTGTTGTGATGCAGGTGTCTGCTGCTGTGGCAGGGGCGATAAAAGCGGGATATGGTGATACAATCTGTCAGATATCTGACGCCAACTGGGCGGCGATGCAGGCCAATCAATTGACCAACGTGGCGTCCAAATACAGTTATATTGTAGTGCGTGCCAATGAGGATCAGGCGGATTCTGCGGCGGAGAAAAAGCCTTTTTTGGAATAATTGACAAGCCAACGATGTTACGCTATAATAAAATGATGTTAAAATCGTAGGAGGTAATACCATGGCTGAAACAAAGAAAAATATTTTGACGTATGAAGGCTTGAAAGCATTGGAGGACGAACTTCATGATTTGAAGGTAAACCGACGCAGAGAGGTTGCCCAGAAAATCAAAGAGGCGAGAGAGCAGGGCGATTTGTCCGAGAATGCTGAGTATGATGCTGCCAAAGAGGAGCAGCGTGACATTGAGCTTCGTATTGAGGAGATTGACAAAATCCTGAAAAATGCAGAGGTAGTGGATGACGATGATGTGGATTCCAATGTGATTAACGTGGGCTGTACCGTAAAAATCAAGGATTTGGAATTTAAAGAGGAAATGGAATATAAAATTGTTGGTTCCACCGAGGCCAACAGCCTGAAGGGGAAGATTTCCAATGAATCTCCTGTGGGCAAAGCATTGATTGGTGCCCAGAAGGGGGATACGGTAGAGGTTGAAACCCCGGCTGGTATGATTAAATACAAAATTGTAGATTTCCGTAAGAATTAAGATAGAAGTGAGGGCTTAAAAAGTGGCAGAAGATATCAATCAGTTATTGAAGGTCAGAAGAGAAAAACTGGCGAATCTTCAGGAGGCAGGGAAGGATCCCTACGTCATTACGAAATGTGATGTGACACACCACTCCATGGAGATTAAAGACAATTATGAAGAAATGGAAGGAAAGACGGTATCCATCGCCGGACGTATGATGTTCAAGCGTGTGATGGGAAAGGCTTCTTTCTGTAATGTGCGCGATGTGCAGGGCGATATCCAGGCCTACGTGGCACGTGACAATATTGGTGAAGACTCCTACAAGGATTTCAAAAAATATGACGTGGGGGATTTGCTTTGTATCAAGGGTGAGGTCTTCAAAACGAAGACCGGAGAGATTTCCATCCACGCAGAAAGTGTGACTCTGATTTCCAAGAGTCTGCAGATTCTGCCGGAGAAGTTTCACGGTCTGACGGATACGGATATCCGCTATCGTCAGCGCTATGTGGATCTGGTTATGAACCCGGAAGTGAAGGATACCTTCTTGAAGCGTTCCGCAATCCTCCGCGAGATTCGTAACTTCCTGAGTGAGGAAAACTTTATCGAGGTGGAAACACCGATGCTGGTTGCCAATGCCGGCGGGGCAGCTGCCCGTCCTTTTGAGACGCATTTCAACGCATTGGATGAAGATTTCAAGCTTCGTATTTCCCTGGAACTGTATTTGAAGCGACTGATTGTAGGCGGCATGGAGCGCGTCTTTGAGATTGGCCGTGTGTTCCGTAATGAGGGACTTGACACGAGACATAATCCGGAGTTTACGTTGATGGAGTTGTATCAGGCATACACCGACTACAACGGAATGATGGATTTGACCGAGAGAATGTACCGCTATGTAGCAGAAAAGGTTCTCGGCACGACAACAATTACTTACAATGGTATTGAGATGGATCTTGGTAAGCCTTTCGAGCGCATGACCATGGTAGATGCCGTGAAGAAATATGCCGGTGTGGATTTCAACGAGATTCATACGCTGGAAGAGGCTAGAGCCATTGCCAAAGAAAAAGGTATCGAATATGAGGAGCGCCACCAGAAGGGACATATCCTCAACCTGTTCTTTGAAGAGTTTGTGGAGGAGCATTTGATTCAGCCAACCTTTATTATGGATCATCCGATTGAGATTTCTCCGCTGACGAAGAAGAAACCGGACAATCCGGAATACGTAGAGCGCTTCGAGTTCTTCATGAATGGCTGGGAGATGGCCAATGCGTACTCCGAGCTCAATGACCCGATTGATCAGAGGGAGCGTTTTAAGGCACAGGAAGAGCAGCTGGCGCAGGGGGACGAAGAGGCGAACACCACTGACGAGGATTTTCTGAATGCGTTGGAAATCGGTATGCCGCCAACGGGTGGTATCGGTTTTGG
>JALENH010000158.1 GCA_022767895.1 Eubacterium sp. | reverse complement strand
GTTATTATTAATGTATCCGGTGAGGTCAGTCTGATTGAGGCCAACGAAGCGGCTACATATGTACAGGAGCTGGCTGGAGAGGATGCTACCATTATCTTTGGTGCTATGTATGATGAAAGCAGTTCAGATTCTGTTATGATTACAGTGATTGCGACAGGACTTGATCAGGAGACATCGGCTGGTTCTTCTTTCTCATCCGGTCTGGGTGCAGGAAGTACACCAAGCTTTTTGAAGAATCGGTCAGCGGCACCGCAGCGAAGTGGTTTGAGCTTTTTGGATGGGTTCAATAGTCAGAGCAAAAAAAGTCCGACATCCGGTATGTCTTCAGCAAGAACATCTGAGCGTCCTGTGCAGAAGGAAGAGATGCCAGTAGTAAGTCGTGGACTTGCGAATCCAATGTCGAATGACAAACAGGGAATGGACGATATTAAAATTCCAACATTCCTTACCAATAAGAAACAGGAGGACTAAAATATGTCTACATTGAAAATGATTGCGACGATTGCTTATATCGTTATATGTATTGCACTTGTTATTGTTGTATTGATGCAGGAAGGAAAGACAACCGGCCTTGGCGCTTTAGGTGGTGCCGCAGACACTTATTGGTCGAAGAACAAAGGACGTTCTCAGGAAGGCGTGCTGATTAAGATTACAAGAGTACTTGCGATTTTATTTGTGGCACTCTCCGTAGTTCTTTGCACTTCATGGCTGGACTAAAAAGATGTAAGAAGACATATGCAGACACTCCTTCATGTATATTGAAGGGGTGTTTTTCCTTATTAAGAGAAAAATGTCGAGATGGAGGTTTTCATGAAGGAAGAGTTGAAAAAGGAGAGGGAGCAGATGATTCTCTCCTTTGTAGAGGATAAAGACTATCGACCTATTAAGATTAAAGAGATGGCGGTATTATTTGGCGTACCCAAAAAACAGAGAGGAGAGTTTCACGAGATATTGGACTCCCTGATTGCCCGAGGAAAAATTGAGATTGACCGAAAGGGGTTAATCCGTCTGCCGGAAGCGAATCTGTGTGTCGGGGAATTTATGGCAACCCAGAGAGGATTTGGATTTGTGCGTGTAGATGGAGAAGAGGAGGATATTTTTATACCGGAAACCTATTGTAACAATGCTTTTCATGGCGATATGGTGAAGGTGAGGCTGAATGGTCATGGAGGAAGTCATGGCCGACGAAAAGAAGGGGAAATTATCCAGATTATAAAGCGTGGAGTACAGACTGTTGTGGGTACCTTTGAGAGAAATAACAAGGTTACCTTTGTCATACCTGACAATGGAAAGATGAAGAAAGATATATATATTCCCAAAGATGGGACATTGGATGCTGTGGATGGACACAAGGTGGTTGTGGAACTAACGGACTACGGCAGTGATAGTAGAAGCCCGGAAGGGCGAGTTATCCAGATTCTGGGACATCAAAATGACCCTGGTGTGGATATATTATCCATTGTAAAGGGATTCGGGTTGCCGGAGGAATTTCCGGAGGACGTTATGCGTCAGGTTGCGGAGATACCGGATACAGTAGATTCCTCTGTCGTTGGCGGACGTGTGGATATCCGAGGACTTGACACTGTTACCATTGATGGGGAGGATGCCAAAGATCTGGATGATGCCATCACTATTGAGAAAAAGGAGGATGGCTCTTACGAGCTCGGTGTTCACATCGCGGATGTATCACATTATGTTACAGAAAATTCGCCTCTGGACAGGGAAGCAGTCAATCGCGGTACCAGCGTATATCTGGTGGACCGCGTTATTCCCATGCTTCCCCACAAGCTGTCCAATGGTATTTGTTCACTGAATGCTGGAGAAGATCGTCTTGCGCTCAGTTGTTTTATGACGTTTGATGCCAAAGGGCAGATAAAATCCCACCGCATTGCAGAGACGGTTGTAAATGTTACAGAACGCATGAGTTATACGGATGTGAATGCCATTCTGACAAATCATGACCCTGACGTTTGTAAGCGGTATGAGCGCCTGGTTCCCATGTTTGAGACCATGAAGGAACTGGCTGTGATTCTGCGGAAAAACAGGAAGAAAAAAGGTTCGATTGATTTTGATTTTCCGGAGTGTAAAATTTTCCTGGATGAAAAGGGGCATCCGGTAGACATCGCTCCCTACGACAGGAATATTGCCACAAAAATTATCGAGGAATTTATGCTGGCGGCCAATCAGGTGGTGGCGGAGGAGTATTTCTGGATGGAGATACCTTTTGTTTACCGTACCCATGAATACCCGGAACTGGAGAAAATTCAGGATCTTGCCCGGATGACAGCCAGCTTTGGTCATCATATCAAAGTGGGACAGGAGGAAGTTCATCCGAGAGAAATCCAGAAGCTGATTGAGGAAATTGAGGGAACCGAGGAAGAGGCATTTTTAAGCCGCTTGACTCTTCGCTCTATGAAACGGGCAAAATATTCTACCGTGAATGAAGGGCATTTCGGACTGGCTACCCAGTATTACTGCCATTTCACTTCCCCAATCCGAAGATATCCTGATTTGCAAATTCATCGTATCATCAAGGAAAATATCCGCCATGGCATACGTGGCAAACGCTATGAACACTACGAAACCATTCTGCCGGAGATTGCCAGAAGAAGCAGTGACAGGGAGCGTCTGGCAGATGATGCTGAGCGGGAAGTGGACAAGATGAAAAAGGCAGAATATATGCAGGATCACATCGGCGAAGTTTTTGCGGGAGTAGTCAGTGGTGTAACTGCCTGGGGCATTTATGTGGAACTGCAAAATACGGTGGAAGGTATGGTAAGACTTGCGGATATGTCTGATGACCAGTATGATTTTGAAGAAGAAAAATACCGCGTCATTGGTCACTATACCGGCAGAGAGTACCGCATGGGGCAGAAGGTTTTTATACGAGTTGTCAGTGTGGACAAGTTGACGCGAACCATTGATTTTGCTATGATAGATGAGACATCAGAAGATGGCAGGGAAGGAGATATAATATGGGAAAAGAAGCAATAAAACTCATTGCCAACAATAAAAAAGCATGGCATGATTATTTTATAGAAGAGAAATATGAGGCTGGCATCGAACTGGTGGGGACGGAAGTGAAATCGGTCCGCCAGGGGCATTGCAGCATCAAAGAGGCTTTTATCCGAATTGATAAAAATAATGAGGTTCAGATTTACGGGATGCATATCAACCCCTACGAGAAAGGGAATATTTTTAACAAAGATCCCCTCCGTGTTCGGAAACTTTTGCTGCATAAATATGAGATTCGTAAGCTGATTGGAAAAATGAACCAGAAGGGATACACACTGGTTCCCCTTCGCGTGTATTTCAAGGGCAGTCTGATTAAGGTAGAGATTGCTCTGGCAAAAGGTAAAAAGTTGTATGATAAGCGGCAGGATATCGCCAAAAAGGACCAGAGGAGGGCTGCTGAGAGAGAATTTAAGGTGAAGAATCTGTGAAAAAAACGTTACTATTCACAGCCGATATGGAATCCCAGACAGCCTCGTCATGCTTGCATGTAAGAGACTGCCTGGGATTCCATATCGAGCCTGCGAAGCAGAAACTCCCCTCACATAAGCAGTCTTAGCTCCGTAAGGAGTGGGACTGGAGCCTCGAAGAGGCGACGACTGCGCATGTGGGGGGAGGGCTGTGAATAGTAAAAAAATGGCAATATCCTAAATAAAGCTTGACAATATTATGATTTGTTGTTATTTTAAAAATGATATTAAGCGAATGCTTGATCCACGCTTGTTAGGGAAAATTTTCTCTGACAGGCGTTTTTTTATTTATTGTGAACTTTTTTGAGGGCATCGCTTAGTAAAAACAGGAAAAGGAGTGAAGGAAAATGGTTAGAATCAGCAAATTTAGTTACGAAAATCCAAGGTTTCGTAATCTTCTCAGTCGGGGAAACAGTATCCCGGAGGAGGTTGAAATTACGGTCAGGGAAGTTCTCAGAAATGTAAAAGAAAGGGGAGATGAGGCACTATACGAATATATGAAAGAGTATGATCAGGTGGATATAGAAAAAATCGGTCTTATGGTGTCGGAAGAAGAATTTGCCCTGGCAAGAGAAAAGGTATCGGAGCAGTTCAAGGAATCCGTTCGGAGAGCCTGCGATAATTTATTCAAATTTCACAAGAGACAGATTCCAGCAGGATATACGGAAACCTATGAGGATGGTGCCGTTCTTGAACGAAAATATACGCCGATTAACAGCGTGGCAATTAACGTGCCGGGGAATATGGCTCCACTTGTTTCTACGCTATGCATGAATCTGGTTCCGGCAATTGTCGCCGGAGTTCCTAATATTTACATACTTACCAAACCCCAAAAAGATGGAAGCATAGACGAACACCTGCTTTATGTAGCGGACTATCTTGGCGTGAAGAATTATTACAAACTCTCCGGCTCACAGGGACTCGCTGCTGTTGCCTATGGGACAGAAACAGTCAAAAAGGTGGATGCTATTCTGGGACCGGGTAATAATTACACACAGATGGCGAAGAAACTGTTATTCGGG
>JALENH010000153.1 GCA_022767895.1 Eubacterium sp. | reverse complement strand
TTTCTTTCAAAATGGAAATCACATTTTTGCTGACGGCATCTTTTTCCTCCCCCTTTAGCGGCTGGCTGCCAACCAGGATATCCAGCGCCTCGCCCTCGATGACCTTGTTTGCTTTCCGCTCCATGCGCTCCCCGGCCAGATGAATAAGGAGATCCGTCACACAGAATACCGGGTCTTTGGCATCCTCTCCAATGCACACATCCACCACACTGCCATCCTTCTTAACAATGACACCGTGTATCGCCAATGGCAGTGTCACCCACTGATATTTTTTGATTCCCCCATAATAATGCGTATCCAGGTAAGCCAATTCCGTATCTTCATAAAGAGGATTCTGTTTCACATCCAAACGGGGGGAGTCAATGTGGGCACCAAGAATTGCCATGCCCTTCTCCATCGGCACTTGTCCAATCTGAAACAGAGCAACTGATTTCTTCATATTAACGGCATATACCTTGTCACCGGCAGAAAGACTTTCTCCCGCCTCCAAAACCTCCTGCAAATCCCGATAACCGGCCTTTTTTGCCATCTTCACAGCCTGAATTACACATTCACGTTCCGTCTTGCCGGCATCCAGAAACGCCCGGTACTCCTTATTCAATTTCTCCAGTTCCCGGACTTCCTTTTTCGTATAATCTTTCCATGCGTTTTTTCGTTCCATTCTTCTTGCCTTCCTTTCCCACTATTTCATCGAAACATCGTCTTCATCAAATTCCACAACAACATAGTAACCCTTTTCATTGTGCTTTATTTCCTTTACCACACCATGATCCGACTTCAGCCGCTCCCGGAATACAAAATTGGCCGACATAGCCACCGCCGGGTTAATCGTGTAATAATAAGCACTGGGCAGAACCCCTTCTGTAATGGTGACCTCGTCTCCCTCTTTCACCAGATTCGCCCGCTCCATCTTAAATTCCATCAGTCTCATCTCTGCCTCCAAATTCTGACACGCCACTAGTCATATTTGACCCGGACAAGCGTCAATCCTTTTGCCGGTGCCGTCATCCCCGCCAGCACTCTTTCTTTTCTCTCAAAAATTTCTTCTATGGTTGAAATTTCCCGGGTTCCTGTGCCAATTTCCACAAGAGTGCCCGTAAGTATTCGCACCATATTGTATAGAAATCCATTTCCAAAGAAATGAAGAATAACAGCATTCTCCGTTTCTTCTATGTCAATGGCATCAATCCTTCGGATGGTGGATTTTTTTCTGGACGCTTTGGTACAAAACCCTTTAAAATCATGCTCACCAAGCAAAAGCCCGGCCGCTTCTTTCATGCGGGCAACATCCAATAACTCCTCCATCTGCCACTGATACTTTCTCGCAAAGACATCAAAACAGCCTTTTTTGCAAAGTCTGTACTCGTACACTTTGCCCGTGGCATTGAGCCTGCTATGGAAACGCTCTCCGGCAATTTCTACTTCCAGTATCCGTATATCCTCCGGCAAATATTCATTCAGACACTCCCGAAGTTCTTCCGTCGTTCCATTATAATCCAGATGGACATTGGCCACCTGTTCTCTGGCATGAACACCCGCATCCGTACGACCGGCACCATCAATCTCCACCGGATGCCCCATCTGGCGACTCAGTACCTGTTCAATCCGCCCCTGTATGGTATCTGAGCCGTTTTTCTGCCTTTGCCACCCATGATACCGGGTTCCATCATATTGTATTTTAAAACGATAATTGTTCAAAGTCGTTCTCCCCGGTTACTTTCATATTTCTCTCGCATTTTGAGTTCAGAGAGAATTAACTGATAGCCGTCCACCCCTTCTTCGATGGACAAATCCAGGCTCACTGCCAGATTATTGAGAATATGTTCGTTCAATTCATCCTTCATACCCTCCAGTATGCGGATTTTCTCATGACAGGTCTCAGCATCCAGAAAGGCCAGCATGTTCTGAATCGCCACACTCTCCGGCTCGTCCCTCTGTTCTTCCTGTGTCTCTTCTTCCGGCTCTTCCTCCGTCAGCACCTCGCCTTTGGAAATACGCGGCTGCTTGTCCGGCAGATCTTCTTTCTTTTCAATTTGTTTTCTTCCAACCAGCGGAAGTTCTGCAAATTCCTTCACATACTCTGCGAAAAACTGTCTTTTCTCCATGACGAAATGGTCATAGGGATTCGTCAGCTCCTGATAGCAGATT
>JALENH010000152.1 GCA_022767895.1 Eubacterium sp. | reverse complement strand
TTTTCTTCCATGGCGCACCCCCTACATTCCAGGTGCACCGCCCGGTGCTCCCCCTGGTGCTCCGCCGGTCTTATTATATCCGCGATTTGGTTTGCTTCCGCTCGCTCCCTGCATCAGACTGTCTAATCCGGTGCCGCTGCTTTCTGTTTTCGTAGAGGAACTTGTGTCATCTGTGGGAATCATAATCTGCAGTCCCTCGCTGAGACCTTCACCGCTGACCTCTACATAGTAATCGCTTTCCATTCCCTTCGTTACAGTTACCTCCGAACGGGTTCCGGAAGAATCCTTCACATACAGCACGGAATCTCCATTGGTATTGGTATGGATAGCATCATACGGAACCGCATAGACATCCGAAGCCTCCTCCAGAATAATGCTGCACTTTGCTGTCATGCCAATGCGGAGCTTCTCATTCGTGGATAGCAGCTTTATTCGCACCTCATAACCGGAACTTGTTGTTCCTGAACTTCCTGCCGAAGAACTTCCCATGGAAGAGGAACCGGCACTTCCGGAGCCCCCTGCACTGCTTGATGTACCGGAGCTGCTCAGTGTACTTCCGGTGGTCGGTGCCACATAGGTAATCTTTCCTTCCAGTTCTTCATCTCCTGTGGCATCCGTCAGAATAACCACTTTCTGTCCTTTTTCAACATTGGAAATATCATATTCATCTACACTTGTAGAAACACGTAAATTCGTGCAATCACTTATTTCAATCAAATCGCCGCCCTGATAGCTGTCTCCCGCTGAAGCACCAATGGCTGTTACCGTTCCATCCATGGGAGCTGTTGCCGAACATTTCTCCAGAGCCTCTTTGGCATCGTCCACTGCCTGCTGTGCCTCCCGGAGTGATTTCTTCTGGGTAGTTTTTAATGATGTCAAAGATTCCTTGGCAGACTCCACATTGGATTTACTCTGGGAAAGACTGGTTCCCTGACTCTCTTTTAAGTCGTTATAGGTTTTCTGTGCTTCTTCCAATTTTCTCTCAGCGGCTGCCAGTTCGGTACTGTTCTGGCTCTTCACATCAGACAGATTTTCTTCTGCATCATCCAGAGCCTGCTGCAAATCACTCTTGTCAAAAGTCACTAAAGACTGCCCTTTCTTGACTTCATCTCCTACTTTTACCAGCACCTTTTTTATCTTAACATTGGACACATCAGCACTGACAAGCTTCGTTTTCGTACTCTCAAGCGTACCGGTTGCGCTGATTGAGCGAGTCAGATCCATTTTCGTCAGCTCCACAGTATTCTGTTTGGTCTCCTACTGCTGTGCCTCCGCATCTCCCCCCAGCCGGGGCGATACAAACACCGCTGCTACTGCCACAATGACAACTACGACAACTGTAATCACAAGCCCCTTATGCTTCTTCATCCAATTCTTCACACACGTATCCTCCTGTTCTGGAAATTTATGCCATTATCTTATTGGCAAAATGTGAACAGGTTGTGTAAACAAAATGAAAAAACTGCGACATTTTATTTCTTTCAGGGTTGCTCTTTGGCAAGCCATCCCTGGTCTATCCGGTATTCACCTTCCTCACCACCGGGACAACAGCTCCTCCATCCCCTCATAGGTCGTCACGTCATTCATTGCCCGACGGAGTGCCGCGGAATGCGGATACCCTGCCGTGTACCAGGCGGCATGACTGCGCATCTCAAGGATTCCCCTCTGCTCGCCCTTCCACTCTGCCTGCATTTTCGCATGGCGCAGAATCATCTCCCGCACCTCGGCAAAAGAAGGCTTCTCCAGCAATTCCCCTGTCTCCAGATACGTGGCAATCTGCAGGAAAATCCAGGGATTTCCCCGCGCCCCCCGGCCAATCATCAAGGCGTCACAACCGGTATAATCAAGCATCGCTTCCGCATCCTGTGGCGTGAAAATATCACCGTTTCCAATCACCGGAATCTTCACGGCATCCTTCACCTTTGCGATAATATCCCAGTCTGCTTTCCCGCTGTAATACTGCTCTCTTGTACGGCCATGGACAGCCACTGCCGCCGCTCCGGAAGCCTCTGCTGCCTTTGCCATCTCCACCGCCTGGCTGTCATTCTGTCCAAAGCCCTTGCGGAACTTCACCGTCACCGGCTTTTGAATCGCCCGTGCTGTCTTCTCAATAATCTTTGCCGCCAGCGGAATATTCTTCAACAAAGCAGAACCCTCGCCGTTGTTCACCACCTTCGGCACCGGGCAGCCCATATTGAGGTCAAGAATATCAAAATTCCGGTCCTCAATCCGTTTGGCCTGCTCGCTGATAATATCCGGGTCGGAGCCGAAAAGCTGCAGGGCCACCGGACGCTCCTTCTCATCAATCCGCAGAAGATCCTCCGTGTTCTTATTATTGTACATAATTCCCTTGGCACTGACCATCTCCGTATAAATCAGGTCTGCCCCCTGCTCTTTGCAAAGCAGACGAAATGGCAGGTCGGTAACCCCTGCCATTGGTGCTAATATCAGATTTCCATCCAGTTTTACACTGCCGATGGACCATGTTCGATCCTTTTTCATGACTCGCTTTTTTTCGTCCTTTCATAGATCAGCCGCATGCCCTGTAACGTCAGCTCGGAATCATAAAAATCAATCTTTTCTGTTCCCTCCGAGATAATGCGTCCCAGACCGCCGGTCGCTACCACTTTGATACCCGGATAACCTGACTCCTTCTTGAACCGGTCAATAATATACTCGGCCTGTCCGATTGTGCCGTACACAAGGCCGGCCTGCATACTTGTAATGGTGGTTTTCGCCAGAATCGACTCCGGCTTCACAATTTCGATTTCCGGAAGCTTGGCGGCATTGCTCCAAAGTGCTTTGGCACTAATTCGGATACCCGGTGCCGTCACTCCTGCCACAAAAGCACCATCCGCCGTCACCAGATCATAGGTGGTGGCAGTTCCGTAATCAATCACAATCACCGGTCCGCCATAGAGGAAATAGGCCCCTACGGCATCCACCACACGATCCGCCCCGATTTCCATCGGATTGGTGGTGGCAATGCGGATTCCGGATTTCGTCCCGTGTCCCACAATCATCGGGTCACAGTGTAAATATTTCTTAATTCCACTGGTCAGCGAGTACATCACTTTCGGTACGACAGAACAAATAATCACATCCTCCACCGCTTCCGCCGACACATCCTTGTGGGACAGCTGTTCCACAATCTGCACACCGAACTCGTCAGAGGTCCGGGGAAGGGTGGTGGTCAGCCGGAAGGTGTGGAGAATTTCTTCTCCGTCAAACAAACCAAAGGTCAGATTGGTATTTCCTATATCAATTGCCAGTAACATAATTATTTCTTCTCCTTTTGCAACTCTTCAATAAAAAAAGTGCGGTAATAGGTCTCTAGATTCTCAAGCAGCTCCGCATACTTCACCCGGTACTGCTTAATCTTCAGATGACTTCCGATTTCATCATAAAAGAAATCATTTTCCTTCGCCGTCGTAGACATATACAGCGTGCCGTCCTCGTCAAATTCCATGGTGAAGACACCGCCCACATCCTCTGTCATAGTCACTGCCATAATCTGCAGTTCCTCCTGAACCGAAACCGGCAGAGAAGCATACCGTGGGTTCAAATAATATTTTTGCTCATACGCACTGCAGGCGCACAAAATCTGTTCTTCGTTCATATATTTCTCCATTCCTACTCACGCTCATTCAGCGGCGTATACGGTTTATGCTTTGCTACAGCCTTGTAGGCCGGGCGGATAATCTTGCCCGCATTGACAAGTTCCTCCAGACGGTGGGCACTCCAGCCGGCAATACGGCCGATGGCAAACAGCGGCGTATACAACTCATGGGGAATTCCCAACATGCTGTACACCAGTCCACTGTAAAAATCAATATTGGCACTAACGCCCTTGTAAATATGCCGCTCATTGGCAATCACTTTGGGAGCCAGTTTTTCCACCAGATTATAGAGGGCAAATTCTTTCTGCATTCCCTTTTCCTCTGCCAGCTTCTCCACAAATTTACGCAGCGTTCTGGCACGAGGGTCCGAAATGGAATATACCGCATGACCCATACCATAGATAAGACCGGCACGGTCGAAAACCTGCTGGTTCAAAAGGGCAATCAGGTAAGATTCTACCTCCGACTCATTCTCCCAGTCCTTCACTTTTTTCTTCATATCCTCAAACATCTGAGACACTTTTTTATTAGCGCCACCATGTCTTGGGCCCTTCAGCGAACCAAGTGCCGCCGAAATCGCCGCATACGTATCCGTGCCGGAGGATGTCACAACGTGGTCGGTAAACGTAGAATTGTTACCGCCACCATGCTCGGCGTGGAGTACCAGACAGATATCAAGGATTTTCGCCTCTAACGGAGAAAACTGACTGTCCGGACGCAACATATGCAAAATATTTTCTGCGGTGGAATATTCCCGTTTGGGCGGATGTAAAAAGAAACTTGTTCCCTCATGGAAATAGCACGCCGCCTGATAACCATACACGGCAAACATCGGAAACAGTGCGACTAACTGCAAACACTGGCGAAGCACATTCTCCGTCGAAATATCATCTGCCCTATCATCATAGGAATACAGAGTCAGCACACTGCGTCCCAGCGTATTCATCAAATCCACACTGGGTGCCTTCATAATGATATCCCTCACAAAACTTGTGGGGAGACTCTGGCGGTAATTTGCCAGCATATCTTTTAATTCTTCCAGTTCTTTCTCGTTGGGAAGTTTTCCAAACAGCAGAAGATAGACAACCTCTTCATAGCCAAACCGTTTCTCCGACAGAAATCCTCCCACGATTTCTTCAATATCAATCCCCTGGTAATACAGCTTGCCATCACAGGGAACCAATGCGCCATCTACAATTGTAGACGACTGTATTTCCGACACTTCTGTTAAACCAGTCAGAACCCCGCGTCCATTTAAGTCACGGAGTCCCCGCTTCACTTCATATTTTTCGAATAGCGTAGAGTCAATCGTACTGCTTGCTTCGCACACCGATGCCATCTTATGTAACCAGTCACTTCTATATCCGGCGTTCAAATTATTGCTCATATTGGCTCCTTTCGTTGCTTTACCTCGGAAGCGTTGCGTACATCACAGCCTTAATCGTATGCATCCGGTTCTCCGCCTCACGGAACACCACCTCAGCATATCGTTCAAAGACCTCATCTGTCACTTCCATTTCCTTCAATCCATATTTCTCGTAAATCTCCCTGCCAATCTTTGTCTTCAGATCATGGAAGGCAGGCAGGCAATGCATAAACACAGCCGTGTCTTTCGCATTTCCCATGGCTGTTGCATTAATCTGGTATGGGCTCAGGGCACGGATACGCTCTTCCCAAACCTCATCCGGCTCCCCCATGGAAACCCATACGTCTGTGTAGAGAACATCTGCATCTGTCGTTCCCTCCTTCACATCCTCCGTAAGGGTAATGCTGCCGCCACTGGCTTTGGCATATTCTTCACACTGGGCCACCAGTTCTGCCGACGGAAAATATTCCTTTGGCGCACAAGCCGTAAAATGCATTCCCATCTTGCTGCAGGCAATCATCAGAGAATTGCCCATATTATAACGGGCATCTCCCATATAAGTCAGTCGGATTCCCTCCAGATGACCAAACTGCTCCTCGATAGTGAGCAGATCTGCCAACATCTGGGTCGGGTGGTACTCGTTGGTCAGTCCGTTCCATACCGGAACCCCTGCGTACTCAGCCAGTTCCTCCACGATTTCCTGACCAAATCCACGGTACTCAATTCCATCAAACATGCGTCCTAACACCCTTGCCGTATCGGCGATGCTTTCCTTCTTCCCAATCTGGGAACCACTTGGATCAAGATAGGTCACGCCCATCCCCAGGTCGTGGGCAGCCACTTCAAAGGAGCAACGGGTTCTGGTACTTGTTTTCTCAAAAATCAGGGCAATATTTTTCCCTTCCAATTCCCTGTGGGCAATTCCTTTTTTCTTCTTATCTTTCAAATCCTTTGCCACGTCGAGAAAATACCGGATTTCCTCCGGTGAAAAATCCTTCAGTGTCAAAAAGTTTTTTCCTTGCAAATTCATGGTGCTTCACTCTTTTCTTTGTTAAATTTATTTCTCTTTACAGGTCTCAATCACGGACTTGGCAAGACCAGCCACTCCCTGGATCTCAGACGGAATAATAATCTTGGTCGCCTGGCCATCCGCAGCCTTTTCAAAAGCCTCCAGACTTTTCAGCGTCAGTACCTGTTCCGTCGGTGCGGCGTCATTGAGATAACGAAGGCCCTCTGCTGTCGCCTTCTGTACTTCCTCAATGGCTTTTGCCTTACCCTCTGCCTCACGGATCATGGCTTCTTTCTTGGCTTCCGCACGGAGAATAGCGGCTTCCTTTTCAGCCTCAGCTTCCAGAATGGCGGATTCCTTTTTACCCTCTGCCACAAGTACCGTCGATTTCTTCTCACCTTCGGCACGGAGGATGGACTCACGTCTCTCACGCTCCGCCTTCATCTGCTTCTCCATGGAATCCTGAATTTCCCGTGGCGGAATAATATTTTTCAGCTCCACACGGTTCACCTTGATTCCCCATGGATCCGTAGCAATGTCCAGATTGGAACGCATATGGGTATTGATGGTCTCACGGGAAGTCAGCGTCTGGTCTAACTCCAAATCACCGATGATATTTCGCAGCGTCGTAGCCGTCAGATTTTCAATCGCCATAATCGGATTCTCAACGCCATAGGTAAAAAGCTTCGGATCCGTAATCTGGAAAAATACCACGGTATCAATCTGCATTGTTACATTATCCTTCGTTATCACGGGCTGCGGTGGGAAATCCATGACCTGTTCCTTCAACAGAACCTTTCTCGCCACCTTGTCAATAATGGGAACCTTGAAATGAATTCCCACCGACCAGGTACTCTGATAGCCACCCAGTCGCTCTACAATAAATGCGTGTGCCTGCGGAACAATCTTGATACAGGACGCCAGCACGCAAAGCAAAATCACAATAATAATCACAACAATAATTGGTACAACGTTTATTTCATCCATTGAAAACCTCCATTCTTTGCCATTACGGCATAACCATCGTTTATAGTTTCTTTACAAGCAGCTTGACGCCGGAGACCTCTTCCACCGTCACCACATCACCTGCTGCCACAGTACTTCCATCCACACTTCGGGCCATCCATTCCACACCACGGAACCGAACCTTTCCCTGCTCCTTCTGATTGTCAATGGGCTCAATTACCTCAGCCTGCTGTCCAATCACTTCATCAATGTTCGTTTTGGTACGGTTTCGGTCCATTACCTTCAGGGCAAAAGGACGAACAAGAATCATAATTACGACAGAAACAACAGTAAACAAGAGAATCTGCACCCACAAAGGTGCACCAAGACCAGCCGCAATTGCAGCTGCCACTGCTCCCAGACTAAACCAGATCGTAGTCAGTCCCATCGTAAAAATCTCAACAACCAGCATGACGGCTACCAAAATAAGCCAGAAAATCGTTAACATGGTCCCACTTCCTCTCTTTCAGTTTATTCGTCGTGTCCTTTTATCATACTAAAAAAAAGGCATCTTGTCAAAATTTTACCACATTTATCTTCGCTTTCTTCTCACTTCATACATGAAAAGAGCGGCAGAAACAGCCGCATTCAACGACTCCAATTCCCCTTCCATGGGAATTTTCACCTTACAGTCAGCCAGCCCTGAAACCGCCTCACTCAACCCATTGGCCTCATTTCCAATTAGGATTCCGATGGAGCCCTCATAGCTTTCTTCCGTAAAATCCTTTGTTCCCTGCAGATGTGCCGCGAAAAAACAAAATCCCTGCTTCTGCATGAACTTCATTTCTTCTTCCATATCCTGACAGACATAGAAGGGAACCCGGAAAAGTGAGCCCATAGTGGACCGGACCACCTTCGGATTGAACAAATCCACACAGCCTTTCGTAAGAACTACCCCCGTCATGCCGGCCCCTTCCGCCGTCCGGAACATCGTCCCGAGATTTCCCGGATCCTGTATGTTTTCCAGGCAGAGAAGTTTGGCATCCGGCTGGTTCACAATTTCTTCTCTCTCATATACCGGCATCCGGACAACACCTAAAATCCCCTGGGGAGAAACGGTATCGGACAATTGTGAAAAAAGATTATCCCGCATCAAATCCACCGGAACATTCCCGCAGGAAAACCGGTTAAGTTCCTCTCTACAGTGTTCCTGTTCTCTCTCCGCACTATACAAATGAAGCACCAGGTTTCGCTCCAGTGCTTCCTTTACCATTTTCCATCCCTCCACGACAAAGACACCTTCCTGTCGTCTTGTTCTGGACTGTTTCATCAATTTCTGAAGTTTCTTGTACTGCCCATTGGCATTTGATTCAATCATTCCTTAATCTCCCGCAATCTCTGAATCTCGGTATTGTGTCCCAGCACAATCAGAATATCCTGGGCAAGCAACCGGTAATCAGCTGCCGGATTCACATTCAATTCTTCCAGCCCCCGAATTCCGATAATACTGATGCCGTATTTGGATCGTACATTCAACTGTTGAAGCGTTTTCCCTACCCAGCTTGTTGGCACCGTCATATCCACAATACTATATTCATCCGAGAGCTCAATTGCCTCGAAATAGTTGCCATTGATAATATCATTTCCCACACGGATTCCCATTTCACGATCCGGAAAAATCACCTTATCTGCCCCCACACGGGTCAAAATTCTACCCTCGATATCCGTCGAGGCCTTTACCATGATAAAGGGCACATCCATCTCCTTGAGCTGCATCGTAATCAGGGCACTGGTCTCCAGATTATGACCGATTCCCACGATGGCTCCATCATAATTGCGAATTCCCAGCTGTTTCATGGCCTCCGGATTGGTGGCATCCGCACAGATCGTATGGGTAACCTCACTGGCAATCTTTTCCAGCTGGCTTTCCTCTTTGTCCACTACCATTACGGTTGCACCGGAGTTCGCCAAAGTCTTGGCAACATTCATGCCAAAATCTCCTACACCAAAAATCACAAATTCCTTTCTTTTCATGGTTACTGTTCCTTTCAATCCCTAGTTTTCTACTATTCTACTAATGTCGTATCACCCAACACTAACTCTTTCCTCCGGATAGCTTTTCACATTGACAAAGCGTTTGGAGTTAAAAAACAGGGCAAGAGAAATGGGTCCGATACGGCCAATATACATCGTTATAATAATGATAATCCGTCCCACAATCGTTAACTCCGTGGTAAAATCACGACTGAGTCCCACCGTAGCAATGGCGGAAATCACCTCAAACAAGCAGTCCAAAAAATTCCCCGGCTGCACAGCCGCCAGAATAATCACGGCAAGAATCATAACCCCAAAGCTGACCCCAAAGATGGACAAGGCACGGCGTACCGCAATATCTCCCACCTTCCGTCCAAACATCTCGGTATCCCGTCTTCCTTTGATAATGGAAACAACGGTCAGGAAAAGAATTGCCATCGTGGTTGTCTTGATACCACCAGCCGTTCCGGAAGGAGAACCACCAATAAACATAAGAATACAACAAATCAACGCCGTTGCCTTCCCTAATCCCGCCTGGGAAATGGTACAGAAACCGGCAGTTCTTGTGGTTACTGACTGGAAAAAGGCTGCCTGTATTTTCTCTCCAATAGAAAGGCTTCCCAGCGTAGCCGGATTGTTAAATTCCAGCACGAATATCAAAAAGGCTCCACCAAAAATCAGGGTAAACGTCATAAACAATACCAATTTGGAATTCAGGGACAAATGTTGCAGAGACACTCTCACGCCACGGCGCTTCTTATGACGCTTCTGCAGAACATCGATCACATTCCACCACACCGGAAATCCCAAACCACCCAGTATAATCAAGAACATTGTCGTTAGATTCACCACCGGATTCCCCACATAGGGCATCAGGCTATCCGGTCCAATTACGTCCATCCCCGCATTACAAAATGCCGATATGGAATTAAAAATTGAGTACCAGATACCCCGCAGCACTCCAAAACCAGGAATAAATACCGTCATATAGAGAAGGGCTCCAATTCCTTCTATCACAAGCGTTCCCTTCACAATTTTTTTTACCAAAACCACAAGTCCCTGAATGGTGTCCAGATTGTAGGCATCCTGAATGAGCAGTCTCTCTTTCATACCGATTTTGCGGCGCAGGGCCAACAAAAACACCATGGTAAAAGTAATGACACCAAGCCCACCGACTTGAGCTAGCAAAGCAATGACAAGCTGTCCGAAAATTGTCCAGTGTGCATAGGTCGGCACAGTAACAAGTCCGGTCACGCACACGGAAGTCGTAGAGGTAAAAAGAGCATCCACGATTCCTGTCATTTTGCCGGACTGAGCCGATATAGGAAGCATCAAAAGAAGGGTGCCTATAAGAATTGCCCCCAAAAATCCGAGAGCAATAATCCTCGTCGTTGTAAATTCCTTTTTCCCACGGCGACGCCTCATCACTGAATCACTTCCCTTTCTGTATGGACATAATGCATGACATACTTTCCTCTTCCCCGGGTCTTTGCCTTGTAGAGAGAATCATCTGCTTGGGTGTACATCTGCTCAAAGGAGACAGATTCGTTACTTGCAACAGCAACACCAATACTGCAGGTCATATTAATATTTCCATTTTCATTGGAGATATTTTTGATTTCCTGCTGAATCCGGGAACATTTTCCTGCCAGCCAGTCCTCACCTTTCAAATTGCGGATAAATACCATAAATTCATCGCCGCCCACGCGACCGATAATATCTGACCCTCGAAATATGTTCGTAAGAAATTCGGCTGTATTTTCCAAAAACATATCCCCGACCAGTCTCCCCAATTCATCATTCATGCGCTTCATATTATCAATATCCATACGTAGCAAAGCGCATTCGTTGGTTATCTCTCTTGCCCGCAAGGTGTCACGCACAGAATTTTCAAAAGAAAATTTATTCAAAATACCCGTTACAGGATCTACCATGCTTCTCTTCTGATACTCCCGCTTGGCATTGTTGTCCTGAATGCGAAGCTGGACTATGGTCAGCGCCATCATGTAACCCAGAATCAGTCCCACAATGGATGTGAATACATCTGACTGGGCAATTCCCCCTGTCTTTATTTGCATCGTAAGTATCCAATAGGCAATTTCCACCGCTGCCATCATTGGTATAATGACCCGGAAGCGGAGAATAAATACACTTGGGGCAACAACCAATACTAACGGCACAAAACTTGCCGGTGCTTCAGGTTTGATAAAAATATCAATCCAAAATAGCATGGCAAACATAACAACTACAAAAAACACGCAGGAAAAATTGGCAATCACGGTACTTATCTTTGGTTTTGCTGAATACCAGAGTGAAAAAAGTGCAAATAGAATAACAACTCCTGCCAACACAAAATAGGGAAGAGAAATCTTCCACTTCGTCACAATAAGCGGCGTCAGCAGAAATGCAAAAGCCAAAAAAGGAAGTAAAAATATACTAATCTTTTTCAGCATTCGCAAATTCTGTCTGGCGCTTTCATTTTTGGCATCCAGAAAGTACTGTTTACGTTCACGGTTATAACGGTTAAGCATCTCCGTGTACAATCTTTTTCTGGTCATCATAGCCTCCCTCTAAACAACATAACATCTCTTTTTATATTATTAAGCGTGGGGAATATTCGTAAACTCCGATATTTCCCGACTAATTGTTACAAGATCCGAAACATCCAGATCATGTACTGAATTATGTCCGGTAATTCTGGCAAACATTTTCAATTCTTCTTTGGAAACATTCAAAAAGTTTGCCACTCGTTTTGCCGATGCATCCACTTTCATGCGGCTGCGAAGTTCCTCATTCTGGGTTGCGATTCCCACCGGACAGTTTCCGGAACCGCAAATGCGATATTGCTGACAAGCCGCCGCAATCAATCCCGCAGAAGCCACAGCCACGGCATCCGCACCCATAGCTAGCGCCTTGGCAAAATCAGATGACACCCGAAGTCCTCCGGTAATTACAAGTGAAATATCCGAATGAATGGAATCCAGATATTTTCTTGCCCGATACAATGCATAGACCGTAGGAACCGTCGTTGCTTCACGCAATAAAAGTGGACTGGAACCGGTAGCACCGCCTCTTCCGTCAATGGTTATAAAGTCCGGTTCTGCATAAACACAGTATTCCAGATCACGCTCAATTCTACCAGCGGCAATTTTGATACCAATTGGTCTGCCATCCGAACGGCTGCGAAGCATGGAAACCATCTCTTTCAAATCATCCTTCGTATTCAGTTCCGGAAATTTGCTTGGACTCTGTATGTCTTCGCCAGGCTTTCTTCCACGAAGTGCCGCAATCTCCGGCGTTACCTTTTCTCCCGGCAGATGTCCTCCCATTCCGGGTTTCGTCCCCTGACCGATCTTAATCTCGATGGCATCTGCCTCCCGGAGATTTTCATCGGTAACACTGTATTTATTCGGAATATATTCAAAAATATATTTGTAAGATGCCTCTTTTTCTTCCGGAAGAATACCGCCCTCACCGCTGCACATAGCCGTCTTTGCCATGGCAGATCCTTTGGCCAGTGCCACCTTGATCTCCTTGGACAAAGCACCAAAAGACATGTGGGAAATGTATACCGGGTGATCCAGTATCATCGGCTTTTTCGCATTCTTGCCAATCACGGTCATGGTACTCACCGGTGCATCATCCGGCAGTGGTGCCGGATTGAGCTGGGCTCCTAAAAGCAGAATATCATCCCAGGATGGCATCGGCATGGTGGTTCCCATGGCTCCACTGATGGATTTGCCGGACACCGCCATCTGATGAATTTCTTCCATATAGCGGCAGCTCTCGTCAACTCGATAAAAATCAGAATCGTAGGAAAGGTCCTGCTCCTCTTTCTTCTTCGCCGTCTTCTTTACTGTCTTCTTACTATCTGTGTCCTTCTTTTCTGCCTTCTCCTCTCTGAATTTGGAAGCAGGCTGATGACATACCGGACACTCCTTCGGTGGTTTCTCTCCCTCATGTACATAGCCACACACGGTACATACAAATTTCTTCATAAGCATCCCCCTTTTTAATAGTTCTCTGCACGTACTTCAAAAAAGCTCTGCGGATGATGACATACCGGGCACTCCTCCGGTGCCTCTACGCCCACAACCACATGCCCGCAATTGCGACATTCCCACATAGTAACGCCGGACTTCTTGAACACTTCCATGGCCTCTACGTTATGTAACAGGGCACGATATCTCTCCTCATGCATCTTCTCAATGGCTGCTACACCACGGAACTGCTCTGCCAGTTCATGGAATCCTTCTTCTTCTGCATCCTTCGCCATACGCTCATACATATCTGTCCACTCTGCATTCTCACCTTCCGCAGCGTGAAGCAGATTCTCTGCCGTATCTCCCACCTGACCAAGTGCCTTAAACCAAAGTTTGGCATGCTCCTTCTCGTTCTCTGCTGTCTTCAGAAAAAGGGCTGCAATCTGCTCATAACCGGCCTTCTTTGCCACAGACGCAAAGTATGTATACTTATTTCTCGCCTGGGATTCACCGGCAAAAGCCTCCCATAAGTTCTTCTCTGTCTTGGTTCCTTCGTATTGATTTTTTGTTGCCATAATTACCACTCCTTTGTATTTTTTAATTTCAAATTTATCTTGATTATACTCCATTTTTGAAAGGAAGGAAAGTAAAATCTACACGGTCACCCAGAGCATTTTCATCCGTTTGGAACTTTCACAAAGGACTTCCACAATACTTTTCCAGTTATCCGGATGCTGGTTTAGAAAATCCATCAGTACATCCCTTTCAATCCAAACCACTTTCGCTTCATTGGATGCCACTGTGTATGTAAATTTATTTTCATTGTTGTCACATAAACTATCCAAGGCAAAAATCCTTTTGGGCTTGAGCAGAGAAACACTTTTCTGTGCTCCGTCCCGGGCCGTCCTGCTTTCCTCCAGACGTCCCTCCGCCAATATTCCCACCTCGCATACTTTTTTATTTTCATCCAATACCACATCATTGATGGAATATCTGGTATGCCGACAACACTCCGCCAGTTTCATTAATTCCTCCACGGTCCGATTGTTGAACAATTCAGTCTGTTGGATATACAGGGCACGCTGAGCCACCTCCAGCTTGCGAATCTTCTCCTCATCACTGTCTGATTCGGAAATGTAGCTGTTCTTATCAAATTTAGGCTCCCGAAAAGAAAGCACCTCTTCAAGCATATGCTGGAAAATCTGATGCAGATTATCAATTCCTTCATCATAAAATCTATCTTTTTGATAAATGTAATTGATTTCCATCTTATCTCCGATGCAATAATAGTTAATTTTTAAAGCCGTTTCCAGACTTCCCTCGTTTTCATCCAGCAGTTCCCCTGTCACTACTTTCCGGTCATCTGCCACATCCTTTTTATCAAAGGTAATGAAATTATGCAGCACCCGGAAATGAGTCTGCATTGCGACTCCCATCGTACGGGAAAGATCATCCGTAGTGCACACACTGTTTTCTTTTCCATTCTGTATTTGTTCCAGCATTTTTTCTTCATTATACGCCAGCGATTCTCGGGGAAAGAAACGGACTGGCAGCCAATTCATTCGTTCCCCATTCTCCGACACTGCAAGAACCGGATCTGATACGTTCTGATACGAACACAATAATTTGGCAAATGTAGTGAGAAAAAGTACTTTCACAGAAACCTGTTTTTGTCCACAGAATTTTTTGATTTCTTCCTGTAGAGCGGAGGACATCTCTTTATAAGCCGATGATTTTCCCATTTGCCTCTTTGACGTCAATTCTCCCGGAACAGACAACGACCTCCCCAGCGGTTCCAAAGTCTTTTTCCAGTATGCAAGACAGCGTCTGATTTCCTCTTCACGATACTCTGTCTTTTTAACCTCTGATTTATCTGCCATACGCTCCGCCATTTTGCCAGCCGTATTTCTCAGAGAATCCACAGTTCCTGCTTTCTGGTTCAGATGAAGTCCACGAAAAACATATAGTAAAATGCTGTGAACATCCATGTCTAAGGATACCGAGGGATAAACAGATGTCACAACAATCATACGGTTCTCTTCTACTAAAAAACCATGCAATTTAACGGCAGCATCCTGTTCCGGATCGTATTCACGCCGTGCTTCTGCCAGAAGAAAACTGCCGATGTAATGTTCTCTTTTTTCATCCTCAAAATCCTTTAGATTAACAATGGGAAAGGAGGAGCGTTCCGGCTCATTCACCACCTTGACCCCGCGACTGAGATTCCGGTACATAAGATACGTGCGAAATGCCTTTACTTTTTCCACTGTTTTATTATAGTTTTCCAATATTTCCTGCGTATCAATCTCTCCGGTCACCATCCATACTTCCTGACGGAACCGGGTACGCTCGCCACGTT
>JALENH010000129.1 GCA_022767895.1 Eubacterium sp. | reverse complement strand
GTTCTGTTCTGTGTTCATGGAATTTCCACCTTTTACATAGAATACCAAGTCAGAAAGATCTTATGCTTTACCGAGAATTTTTCCGGATATTTTCTTTCCAGCATTTCCCGATGTTCCCTGTCAAATTGCTTCAATTTCTGTCCGTCATCTACTACTATTTTCTGCATATATCCACCTCATGTTCCGTACGTTCTATCTTATCACAGATTGGCGTTGAAAACAATGGCTCGGTGGTATAGAGGAGTGTCCAATTTTTTTCTATGAAATTTGTTCGGAAGTTTCTCGGCAATTATACCACCACTTAAACACAGCAATTCCGATAATAATCACATACCCAATAATACTGTAGCAATCCGGAATCTCATGCAAAAACAGAAAGCCCAACAAGGCTGCAAAAACTATCTGGGAATAATCGAATACCGATATTTCTTTCGCCGGAGCTTTTGTATACGCCTTCGTAATGGACAATTGGCCTCCCGTTGCCGCCGCTCCCGCAAGCAGCAGGAAAATCCACTGTTCACTGGACATCGGCACATAATTCATGATAAGAAAAGGAACGGTGACAAGGCAGGAAAAAGTAGAAAAACACATGACAATGACCGGCCCACGCTCTCCCTGCTTTCCCAGCTTTCTCACAAATGTATAAGCAACGCCTGCCCCCAATCCTCCTAGCAGACCAATCAATCCATACACGCTGGTAATTTGGAAGGATGGCTTAATCACAAAAATTGCCCCAATAAAAGCAATTGCTACCGATAACCATTCCACCTTGTTAGCCTTTTCTTTTAATATAAAAACAGACATGACAATAGCAAAAAAAGGAGATAGTTTATTTAAAATATTCGAGTCAGCAAGTCCCAATCTGTCGATGGCATAAAAATTTAAAATCAGTCCCACTGTCCCACACAGGGAACGCAGAAATAAACAAGGCCGACTGCTTTTTTTAATGTAAAATCCTTCTTCGCTCCGCGCCAACAATACAATCGACACAATCATGGCAACCGCATTTCTGAAAAAGGCTTTCTGCATCGTAGGCAGATTCCCTGAACATTTCACAAAAAATGTCATGAGGGAAAAGAAAAATCCTGCCAAAATGATATATAGTATTCCTTGTATTTTTTCTTTGTCCATGGTTTACGTAAAATTCTTCTACCTTTCTTAAGTCTATTTGAAAGTATATCACCACTTAAAATATGTGGCAATGTTTTTTATGTTGAAGAGTGCTTTTTCAGTGATTTTGATTAACTCCGTATTGACATTTCTGATTACTGATGTTACCCTCTCTTCAATAGGAGATTGCTGAGGAGTAGAACGTTGGTTTCGCCCAAGGTCTACACCCATGACGCTTTCTCCTATTTTACTTGTTTTTACCTATTTGAATGGGTACACAGATTCTCGGTCGCCGGTATCGGTGGACAAGTTCCACGTTTGGACTGTGTTCCCTCTTTTTTTATCCATACTGGCTCAACCCAGATTATATTATCTCATCCTTCAACAACCATTTGATATAGAACATTTAAAAAACCGTACAAAATAACGATTTCTCGCTAATTGTACGGTTTTTTGTGTAATGAGGCATCGGGGACTCGAAGTATATCACCCCCGAAAAACATCGAAAAGAAAGGGCTTTTCAACATCTTCTTTTTACTCAACCAAAAGTCAACCAGTGCTTATCTTGCCAGTTGTGAAACAATCATTTGAGCCTTTTGATAATTGCCACACTCCAATTGATAACAATTCTCTGTTAGCACGTTATATTTTTCTACAAGGTCATTATATTCTTTAACCATATCATTTATTTTGCAGTCGAGCATTTTTGCTTCATTATCCATATCTCTTTTGTATTGTTTTGCACTTCTACCTGATTTACTTTGTTCTTTGGTTTTCCCTCTCTCCACGTCAAAACCGTTCATTTTTAAGATTTTAGGCAGTTCATTATGTACTGATAAAATAAAGTCTCTTGTTATCAGCTTCTTACTGGATAATTTACCATCTTTCGTTATTGGCACTATATCCATATGCAGATGTGGTAAACCGCCCTCGTCTAAGTGAGCAACACATTCTATAATGTTATCTTTCCCAAAGTACGCTTCCATATATTCAAGAACGATATAATTATACTCATCCATTCGATTTAATTCAAGTCCTTCTGGATAAGAAAAAATACACTCGGTTACCCAATTACTTATTTTAGTAACACGTCCGCCATTCCCAATCACTTCTTTTTGTATTTTCTTCTTACAATCTTGATATAATGATGTCTCTGGACACACATAAACACGATTATTATGTGAGCGAGCAATATCTATATCTGGATTCGAATGGTACTTTTTATTTAATCTCCTGTTGTGCCTGTCTATTGCATTTAATTGACTTGCTTTGTAATTCTGACAATGAAATGAAAACTTTGCCATTATATCTCCCCCCCTCAGCGACCATTGACAGACCGCCTATGCTTCTATATCTGTCAAAGGTCTAAGCCCCTATACCTTGCAATGCAAGGTCGGGGCTTAGTTCTTACCTATCGTCATCATGTTCACTTGTTTCTGTTATACGCTGATATTTCTCCACTTTCTCTCCAAAGTGCTCCATTGCACCATCACCATCCGAAGAATAACGTTTTTCTTTCTCTTGGTCATATTCTTCTTTATAGTATTTTAGTTTATCGTCTAAAGACATTCCCATTTGCCTCACCCCCTCTTTATTACTAGTATGACAGATGGAAAAGGCTTTAGGCTAACTTTGACTGTAGGTTCTCAAGATTTATTATATCCCGTAACTACACAGGTGTCATCACAGTCTAACTCTTCTAGTGCGGTATTTTGGCTTACATCTAAACTTGTTAATCTACTATTATCAGAACAATACAATTCTGTCAAAGCTATATTTTTTCTCACGTCTAAATTTGTTAATTGATTAAAACCACAATACAGCGATGTCAGTGCCG